>DASTQG010000283.1:0-7646 GCA_035761885.1 Steroidobacteraceae bacterium
GCCGAGCGCAGGTCATCGCATCGGGGCCGCGGACCTGCGTGTCGGATACTTCGCGCAGCATCAGCTGGAGCAGCTCGATCCGGCCCTGGACGCTTTCACGCACGTGCTGCGCTTCGGCGGACCGCGCTTCGCGCGTGCCACCGACCAGGAAGTGCGCGACCACCTCGGCGGCTTCGGCTTTCGCGGCGAGCGTGTGTTCGAGCCCGTGGCCCCGTTCTCCGGCGGCGAGAAGGCCCGGCTGGTGCTGGCGCTCCTGGTCGCGCAGCGACCGAACCTGTTGCTGCTCGACGAACCGACCAACCACCTGGACCTGGAGATGCGCCACGCGCTCGGCATGGCGCTGCAGGACTTCACCGGTGCGCTCGTGGTCGTCTCGCACGACCGTCACCTGATCCGCAGCATCGCCGACTCGCTGTGGCTGGTGGCGGACGGGCGCGCCGCGCCGTTCGATGGCGATCTGGACGACTACGCCGATTGGCTCGCCCGACCCGTGCAGGCGCCGATCGTGGCCGACAAGGCGAGCCCGGACGGCGCGCAGGAGCGTCGGGCGCAGAAACGCGCCGAAGCTGAACGGCGCAACCGGCTGAGCCCCCTGCGCGCGCGCATCCGCAGCCTCGAAGAGGAGATCGCGAAGCTCGAGTCGGAGCGCGCGACGGTCGAAGTGGCGCTTGCCGACCCCGGAATCTATGCACCCGGCCTCAAGGACGAGCTGCGCAGACACCTGGAGCGGCAGAAGGAACTGGTGCGCGCGCTCGCCGGCGCGGAGGAACGCTGGATCGGCGCCAGCGAGGAACTGGAGCGCGCTGAGCAGGAGCCCTGACTGCCTTGTTATGATACGGCGCGATGGCCGGCGCCCCCTCCGCTGCAATCGAAAGTCAGTCCACGAAACCCGGGCGGCCGCGCCGCCGCTATCTGCGTCGCTCCCTCCTGCTCGCCTTCCTTCTGACCTGGGCCGGCGTGGGTCTCTATCACGCCAACAAGTCCTTGCCGCCGGGTCTGCACGTCACCAGCGACTGGCACGACGTGCCGCTCGACGACGTGCGCCTGCTGATCGACACGACCGTCACCGACGGACGCGGCCGGCAGGTCATCCGCCAGGAGATCTTCGACGAGGCCTTGCAAATGGTGGACGCAGCGCGCGAGTTGCTGGTCCTGGACTTCTTCCTGTTCAACGATCTCACCGGCGAAACCTCCTCCGGCGCCACGCCGCATCGCGCGCTCAGCAGCGAGCTGGCGCGCCACCTGCTCGAACGGCGCCGCGCGCAGCCCGAGATGCGAATCTTGCTCATCACCGACCCGATCAACGACATGTATGGAGGCGCGCCTTCGCCGCTGCTCGCGGAGCTGCGCGCGGCCGGCATCGAAGTGGTGGTCACGGACCTCGAGCGCCTGCGCGATTCGAATGTCGCCTACTCGGCGCTGTGGCGCCTGCTGGTGAGCTGGTGGGACGGCGACGCGCATGGCGAGGGCTGGCTGCCGAGCCCGCTGGAGACGGGGCCGCAGCGGGTGACTCTGCGCGCCTGGCTGCGGCTGCTGAATTTCAAAGCGAATCATCGCAAGCTCATCGTGGCGGACGACGGCAAGGGTGAGCTCGTCGCGCTGGTCACCTCGGGCAATCCGCACGATGCCAGCAGTGCGCACTCCAACATCGGCGTGCGCTTCACCGGTCCGATCGCGGGCGACATCCTGGCGAGCGAGATCGCAGTGGCGCGCTTCTCTGGCTGGAACGGACCGGACTTCGCCCCCGCGGCGGCGCAGCGCGTCGAGCCCGCGAGCGCGGACGCCGCCGCGCCGACTGCGCGGCTGCAGTACCTCACCGAGGGCGCCATTCGCGACGCGCTGCTGGATGCGATCGGCACCACCGAACGCGGCGAGCAGATCGCGATCGCGGTGTTCTACCTGTCAGATCGCGACGTGCTCGACGCGCTGGTGAGCGCCGCGCGGCGCGACGTGCGCGTGCGCATCATCCTCGACCCCAACAAGGATGCGTTCGGCCGCACCAAGGACGGGGTGCCGAACCGCCCCGTGGCGGCGGAGCTCGTGCGCCGCAGCGGCGGCCGCATCGAGATTCGCTGGTACCGCACGCACGGCGAGCAGTTCCACGTGAAGCTCGCCGTGGTGCAACGCTCGAGCAACCTCTGGGCGCTGCTCGGCTCGGCCAACTTCACGCGCCGCAATCTCGAGGATCTCAACCTCGAGGCGAACGTCGCGCTGGAAACGGAGCTGGACTCCCCGCTCGCGCGCCAGCTCGGCGGCTACTTCGAGCTGCTCTGGGACAACGATGCCCTGGCGGTGCGCGAGTACACAGCGGACTTTCCCATCTACGAAGACCAGTCTTTCGCGCGCCACTGGCGCTACCGGCTCATGGAAGCGAGCGGCTTGTCCACGTTCTGAGGTTCGGCGGGCGGATGCGTCCGCCGCCAGGTCCAGGGCGCGGCGCGTTGCGCCTCGGGCAACGCCCACAGTCCCCGGCGTGACTCGCGCGCCGCATTCTCGAGCTCGAGCAGCGAACGGTCCCGCAGGTGCCTGCGGTACACCCAGGCGTGACCCTGCGAAACGAGCTCCGCATTGATGTCCAGGTGACGCGGCTGCAGCCAGGCCCGCGCCACGCTACGGCCGTAGCGATCCTGGTCCAGCACGCGCAGCTCCACTTCGCGATCGAGTATCAGGTCGCGCAGCGCTGCGCGTGCCGCATCCGCGTGTGGCTGATCCTTCTCGGGTGCATCGATTTCCGCCAGCCGCACTTCCACGATGCGCCGGTCCGCGAGCTCGATCAGGAAGCTGTCTCCGTCGAACACTCGCGTGACCTGGCCGCGCAGCGTGTCGCTGGCGCGGACCGGGAGAACGAATGCCAGGCAGAACAGGAGCGCCTGCGCCGCCGTGCGCTGCACCCGGATGGCGGGATTCACTGCGACGGCACGGAGTCCTGCGCGACAGGGGTCGATACAGTCGCGCGCAAGCGTTCGACCACGCTCGTCGCGGCCTGCCGCGACGCCTCGTCGAAGGCGGCGATGACGTCACCGAGAGTGTTGCTGGCAGCCGGCACCCGAGCCTCGGCGACGAAGCTTGCGAGCGGACGGCGGTCCGCGAAGCGACCGAGCGTCACGATGTAGCGCACGTGGGCCTCTGGCGCGCCGCCGCCCTCGCGATACTCGGCCTGGAAGTCCGTGATTTCGGTCTGCAGCACGTGGTCAGCGGAAAATGCGGAGCTATCGCCCTGCACGCTGCGCACGCCGGACGCGTTGCGCAGCGATTCGACCAGCAGGCTCTGCACCACCAGATCGGTGGTTCCGCCCCAGCGGCTGCGCGCGAAATAGTCGAGCCGGCGGTCGGGATAGAGCACGGCAATGCGATCGGTATCGAGCCCCGGGCGAACCAGCGGGCGCACGACCGAGACGTCTGCCGCGAGCGCAGGGGCATCCGGCACGGCGGGGACACTGGATAGCACATACACCTGCAGGTACGGCTGGTCGCTGTCGAAGGCGCCCGAGGCGCAGCCCGTGCCGAGCAGGACGGTGGCGAGCAGCGGGCCGAACGCGGCGAAACTACGGGCCGTGGCTGCGCGTCTTGCCTTCATCGCTGGATCTCCACGCCGGGGTAGTTCTGCTCGTAGATGAGCTGCGACGGATTGTTGCGCAGGCTGCGCGTCAGTTCGCGGAACTCCTGCGCAGCCTGGCGGCTGTCGCGGATCAGGTACTCGAGGTCCTTGAGACCGTGGTCGCTGAAGCGCGCGATGTTCGCCTGGTTCTCGGCCACGAAACTCTCCAGCCGCATGGAGGTCGCGGCGAGATTGTCGGCGACCGTGCGCACGCGCTCGAGCGCCGTCTTGATGTCGGGGCCCGCCGAGTCCGTCACATCGCGCACGCCAACCGCGGCTGCCTCTATCTCGACCGCGGTGCGCCGCAGGTCCGCGATCAGCGCGCGGGCTTCGCGCAACGTCGGCGCGAGTTCTTCGCTCGCGAGCGCCACGTTCTGCAGCGTGCTCTGGGCCGCGGCGATGTTCTCGTCGCTGAACGCCTCCGACACGCGCGCGGCGAGAGAGGAGGCCTGCGTGAATAGCTCCGGAATGCTCGCGATCAGCAGGTCGAAGTCGGATTGCACCGAGCGGATGACCTGGTAGCCGCGCTGGCTCGGCACGCGCGGCATCACCGGCCGATCGCCCTTGTCGCGCTCGAGGTCGATGAAGAGAAGCCCCGTCACGCCCTGAAGACTGAGCGAGGCCAGCGTCTCTTCGGAAACCGGCGCATCCTCGTCGATGTCCGCCAGCACCTGCACGCGGTCGGGCGCGCGCGAATCGAGATTCATCTCCACCACGCGTCCCACGTCCACGCCTAGATAGCGCACCGGGCTGCCTTCGCTCAGGCCGCTGACACTGCCGTTGAAGTAGATTTCGTACCGCCGGAAGTCGCGCTTGTCGCCGCGATCGCTGTACCAGATGACGAACGCGGTGCCGAGCGCGATCACCAGCAGTACGAAGGCGCCGACCGTGATGTAGTTGGCTTCGCGTTCCATGCCTCAGCTCCGGGCCGCCTGCGCCGCGTGTGCGCGCGGGCCGTGAAAATAGCGCCGGATCCAGGGATGGTCGTTCTCCAGGATGCCCTCGAGGGTGTCGACGACCATGTGCCGGTCGACGATGACGCCGACGCGGTTACAGGTGCGGAAGATCGTGTCCAGGTCGTGCGTGATCATCACCACCGTGAGTCCGAGGTTCTTCTGCAGGTCGAGCAGCAGCTCGTCGAACGCCGCCGCGGCGATCGGATCGAGCCCCGCGGTCGGCTCGTCGAGGAACAGCAGCTTCGGATCCAGCGCCAGGGCGCGCGCCAGTGCCGCGCGCTTGATCATACCGCCCGAGAGCTGCGCCGGGTACTTGGCGGCGGCGTCCGCGGGCAGGCCGACCAGCGAGATGCGAAAGCGCGCCACCTCCTCCAGGGTTTCATCGTGGAGGTCGTGATACTCCGCGATGGGCAGCTCCACGTTCTGCAGTACCGTTAGCGAGGTGAAGAGCGCGCCGTGCTGGAACGTGACGCCGTACCCGCGCTTCACTTCGCGCAGCTCCGCGGCAGTCAGCGTGGTGATGTCGCGGCCCGCGATGCGCACCGTGCCCCGCTGCGGGCGCAGCAGGCCGAGGATGGTGTGCAGCAGCACCGACTTGCCGCTGCCCGAGCCGCCGACGATGCCGAAGATCTCGCCCGGATACACGTCCATGTCCACTCCATCGTGCACCACCTGCTGGCCGAAGCGGTTGACCACGCCGCGCACCGAGATGACGGGCTGCGCGGCGTTCAAATGTCCAGCTCCATGAACACCACTGCGAAGAGCGCATCCGCCAGGATGACGAGGAAGATCGACTGTACCACCGCGACCGTGGTGAGCCGGCCGAGCTCGCGCGAGGAGCCGCGCACCTGCATCCCGCGCAGTGTGCCGACGAACGCAATGAGGAAGGCGAACACGGGTGCCTTGATGATTCCGACCCAGAACGTGGTCGGGGCAATGGCTTCCTGCATGCGGGCCAGGTACTGCGCGAAGGGAATGTCGAGCAGCCAGTAGCACAGCAGCCCGCCGCCCGCGAGTCCCACGGCGTCGGCCGCGATCGTGAGCAACGGCAGCGCGATGATGAGCCCCAGGACGCGCGGCAGCACCAGGGTTTCCACCGGATCCACGCCCATCGCCCGCAGCGCGTCGACCTCGTCGTTGAGCTTCATGACGCCGATTTCGGCGGCGAACGCGCTGCCCGAGCGACCCGCCACGATGATGGCGGTCAGCAGCACAGCGAGCTCGCGCAGCACGCCCACCGTGACCAGGTCCACGACGAAGATTTCGGCGCCGAACTTGCGCAGTTCCTGCGCCCCCATGTAGGCGATGATGACGCTGATCAGGAACGCGATCAGCGAGACGATCGGAATCGCCTGCAGCCCCGTTTCCTGCACGTGCCGCACGATCCCGGCGACACGCAGGCGCCCGGGCCGGATCACGGCGCGGCCGAGCGCGGTCCACAGCTCGCCGAAGAAGGCGATTGAGTGGAGCGCCTCGTAGCCGCGTGCCACGGCCCACTTGCCGACGCTGCGCACCGGATCGGTGAGGGCGAAACCGTCCTCGGGCTCGCGCGCGGACTCCTTGACGCCGGATAGGGTTTCTTCGATGAGGGCGAGCTGCTCGGGCGGACGGCCGTGCCAGGTCACCGTCACCCCGCCCTTCTGCAGGTCGCGCAAGCGCGAGGCGAGGATCACCGCCGCGCCCAGATCCATCTCTTCCAGGCCTCCGGCGTCCAGCACCAGCGGACCCCGACGGTTCGCTTGCAGCTCACCGAGCTCGCGCGCCATCGCAGCCGCGTTGCCGATCGACCAGCGTCCCTGCAGGCGCACCCGCCCGTCGCCCAGCGAAGCGAAGAAACCTTGCGCCTTCATGCGAAGGCGATGCTAGCAGGGATTGCGCCGAAGGATCGTTCTTGCGCCGTTGCCTTCGGCGGCGTGAGCCACTACCTTCGCTGCAACCACTCAAAGCGGGCTTCGATGTCGCACCCTGCGCTGACCCAGATCCTGATATTGCTCGGGGCCGGGGTGCTGGTCGTCTACCTCGTGCGGCGCGTGCGCCTGCCGCCGATCCTCGGCTACCTCGTGGTCGGCATGCTCCTCGGTCCGCACGTGCTGGACCTGGCCACCGACGCGGAGCTGGCCGGCTCCCTCGCCGAATACGGCGTGGTGTTCCTCGTGTTCACGCTCGGGCTGGAATTCTCGCTGCCCCGCCTGATCGCCATGCGCTGGGAGGTGCTGGGCCTGGGCGGCGCGCAGGTGCTGGTGACCGCGACGGTCGCCGGCGTGATCGCCTGGTGGCTGGGTGCGCCCCCGGACGTAGCGGCGGTGCTGGGCGGCGCGGCTGCAATGTCCTCCACTGCGCTCGTCATCCGCCAGCTCGGCGAGCAGGCGGAGGTGAACCGCACGCACGGCAGGCTCGCGATCGCGATACTGCTGGCGCAGGACCTGGCGTTCGTGCCGTTCCTGGCCGTCGCAGCAGCCATCACCGGGCAGGAGTCGGAGACCGGCTCGTCGATCTTCACGACGCTGGTGCAAGGCACCGTGGCGCTGCTCGTGGTGCTGGCGGCGGGCCGCTGGCTGCTGCGTCCGCTGTTCCTCGAGATCGCACGCGCGCGCATGCCGGAGCTGTTCCTGCTCGCGGTGATGCTCATCGTGCTGGGTTCGGCGTGGCTCACCGAGCTCGTCGGCCTGTCGCTGGCCCTGGGCGCGTTCCTCGCTGGCGTGATGCTCGCCGAAACGGAATTCCGGCATCAGATCGAGGCGTCGATCCGGCCGTTCCGCGACATCCTGCTGGGCCTGTTCTTCATCACCGTCGGCATGCTCCTCGACATCCCGCTCCTCGGTCGCGAGGCGTTGCTGGTGAGCGGCCTGCTGCTCGCGCTGCTGGCAGGCAAGGCCCTCGTCGTGACCCTGCTGGCGAAGCCTTTTGCCGGCAACTATTTCAAAGCGGTGCGCACCGGACTGGTGGTCTGCGTCGGCGGCGAGTTCGGCTTCGCCCTCCTCACGATCCTGCTGCAGGGAACGGTCGTGGATGCACGCCTCGTGCAGCCGCTGCTGGCCGCGATCGTGCTGAGCATGGTCGTGAGCCCGCTGCTCATCCGTCACAACAAGCGG
>DASTQG010000284.1:0-5460 GCA_035761885.1 Steroidobacteraceae bacterium
GTGCGCGGCGCGCGCATGCTGAGCATCGCCGATGTCCTCGAGCTCACCGTGAGCGAGGCCGTGCAATGCTTCCGCGACGACCGCGAGGTGGTCGCCAAGCTGCAGCCCATCGTCGACGTGGGCCTGGAATACATGAAGCTCGGGCAGCCGGTGCCGACGCTCTCCGGCGGCGAAGCGCAGCGGCTCAAGCTCGCCGGTCACCTGGCACAGGCGCAGTCTGCCGGCGCGGACGGCCACAAGCTGTTCCTGTTCGATGAGCCCACCACCGGCCTGCATTTCGACGACGTCGCGCGCCTGCTGCGCGCGTTTCGCCAGCTGCAGAGTGCCGGGCACTCGCTGATCGTGATCGAGCACAACCTCGACGTGATCCGTGCGTGCGACTGGATCGTGGACCTCGGCCCCGAGGGCGGCGCCGCGGGCGGAGAAATCCTGTTCGAGGGAACGCCGGCGGATTGCGAGCGCTGCGATCATTCGCACACCGGTCGCGCGCTGGCGGACTACCGTGCGGCGCTCGGCGCCAATCGCGACCGGCCGTTCGCGCTGCCGATGACGACGCCCGCCCGCCCGCGCGGGTCACGGGCGATCCGCATCCACCAGGCGCGCGAGCACAACCTCAAGAACGTGGACGTCGAGATCCCGCGCAACCGTTTCACGGTCGTGACCGGAGTGTCGGGGTCGGGCAAGTCCACGCTGGCCTTCGACATCCTGTTCGCGGAAGGTCAGCGTCGCTACCTGGAATCGCTGAATGCGTACGCGCGCCAGTTCGTGCAGCCGGCGGCGCGCCCGGACGTGGATGCCATCTGGGGGATTCCCCCGACCGTGGCGATCGAGCAGCGCACCAGCCGCGGCGGGCGCAAGAGCACGGTGGCGACGCTCACCGAGATCTATCACTTCCTGCGCCTGCTGTACGTGAAGCTCGGGACGCAGTACTGCCCGAAGTGCGATGTCGCGATCGAGCCGCAGAGCGCGGATTCCATCGCGGCGCGCATCCTGCGCGAGCACCGCGGACGCGAGGTCACCCTGCTCGCTCCGCTGGTCGTCGCGCGCAAGGGCTTCTACACGGACCTGGCGAAGTGGGCGGCCAACAAGGGCTACGCGCGCCTGCGCGTGGACGGCAAGTGGCTGCCGACGGCGAAGTGGCCGCGCCTGGACCGCTTCCGCGAGCACACCATCGAACTGCCAGTTGCAACGCTGACGGTTTCCGCGCGCGCGCAGGCACAACTGCGGGCCGCTCTCGACCAGGCGATCGAGCACGGCCACGGCGTCCTGCACTTGCTGGTCGAGCCGCGCGGGCGCCGCGCCGCGAAGCCGTCGCTGATCGTGTTCTCGACGCGCCGCAACTGCCCGAAGTGTGCGACCGGCTTTGCCGATCTCGATCCAAGGCTGTTCTCGTTCAATTCGCGGCACGGCTGGTGCCATGCCTGCTACGGCACCGGGCTGCGACTCAAGGGTTTCGACTCCGAGCAGTCCGGCGAAGAGCTGTGGTGGAACGAATGGTTCGAGGGCGACACGCCCGCCTGCCCGGTCTGCAGCGGTCAGCGACTCAATCCCGTGGCCCTGCACGTGCGATTCGCGGGACGCTCGATCGCGGAGCTCACGGCACAACCCGTCGCCGACGTGCGTCGCCAGCTCGCCGCCCTCCGCCTGCGCGGCCGCTCTGCCGAGATCGCGCGCGACGTGCTCACCGAGCTCGACTCGCGCCTCGCTTTCCTTTGCGAGGTGGGGCTTTCGTACTTGTCGCTGGACCGCTCCGCGCCAACCCTGTCGGGCGGCGAAGCGCAACGCATCCGGCTCGCAGCACAGCTCGGATCGAACCTGCAGGGTGTGTGCTACATCCTGGATGAGCCGACCATCGGACTGCATCCGCGCGACAATCGCATGCTCCTCGATGCGCTGGGCAAGCTGCGCGCCAACGGCAACACCCTGGTCGTGGTCGAGCACGACGAGGACACGATCGCGCGCGCCGACCACGTGATCGACCTGGGGCCCGGCGCGGGCCGCTTCGGCGGCGAAGTCGTCGGCGCGGGCACCGTGCGCGAGCTGGAGCGAACGCCCGGATCGGTGACGGGCCGCTGCCTGTCGCACCCCTTGCAGCATCCGCTGGTGGAACGCCGCGCGGTGACGAAGCAGACGGCCGCCGTCGTGCTCGAAGAGGTGACGCTCCACAACCTGGAGCGCGTGCGGGCGCGACTGCCGCTCGGACGGCTCGTGGCGATCACCGGAGTTTCGGGCTCTGGCAAGTCGACGCTCGCGCGCGACGTGCTGCACGACAACCTGCGGCGCCTGACGGTGCAGGCCGGCAAGCGTCGCAAGCGCGGCGAGGTGCCGCTCCTGGGCTGCCGCGCCATCCAGGGCGCCGAGGCGATCGCCCGCGTGCTGGAAGTGGACCAGACACCGATCGGCAAGACGCCGCGTTCCTGCCCGGCCACGTACGTCGGCTTCTGGGACGCGATTCGCCGCCTGTTCGCTGAAACGCAGGAAGCGCGCATGCGCGGCTACGGCCCCGCGCGCTTTTCCTTCAATACCGGCGCCGGCCGCTGCAGCGCGTGCGAGGGCCAGGGAATCCAGAAGATCGAGATGAGCTTCCTGCCGGATGTGCGCGTGCTGTGCGACGTGTGCGGCGGACGGCGCTTCAACGCCGAGACGCTGGCAGTGGAGTTCAAGGGCAGGAACATCGGCGACGTGCTCACCATGAGCATCGACGAAGCGGCGGGATTCTTCACCGCGCAGCCCTCGATCCATCATGCGTTGCGGCTGCTCCAGGAAGTGGGCCTGGGTTATCTCACGCTCGGGCAGCAGAGTCCGACGCTGTCGGGCGGCGAGGCGCAGCGCATCAAGCTCGTCACCGAGCTTGCAAAAGTGAAGGCGGGCGGGTCGAGCCGGCACACGCTGTACGTGCTCGACGAACCCACGGTCGGACTGCACATGGCGGACGTGGAAAAGCTGATCCGAGTGCTGCACCGGCTGGTCGATGCGGGCAACACCGTGGTGGTGGTGGAGCACAACCTCGACGTCATCGCCGAAGCGGACTGGATCATCGACATGGGACCCGAGGGCGGCGCGCGCGGCGGCCGCATCGTGGCGCAGGCGCCGCCCGAAACGCTCGTGGCGCGTCCCGGCCGCTCGCATACGGCCGCGGCATTGCGCGACTTCCTGCGCTCGCGCCGGCGCGCACGGAAATTCACGGCTGAGGTAGCGCAATGATCGAACGCATCCTGACCGCCCGGCCTCGTGACCTCGGCGGCTTTGAAGTGCGCCGCATCCTGCCCGCCGGCGGGCGGCAGATGGTCGGCCCTTTCATCTTCTTTGATCACATCGGCCCGGCCCGATTCGCGCCGGGCACCGGCGTGGACGTGCGCCCGCACCCGCACATCGGGCTTGCAACGGTGACATACCTGTTCGAAGGCGAGCTGGTCCATCGCGACAGCCTGGGGTTCCTGCAGTCGATCCGGCCGGGCGATGTGAACTGGATGACCGCGGGTCGCGGCATCGTGCATTCCGAGCGCACCGATCCGCAGGTGCGCGCGCAGGGAGCGGCGCTGCACGGAATTCAGTCGTGGGTGGCGCTGCCGCGTGACAGCGAGGAGATCGAGCCTGCGTTCGTGCATCACCCGCATTCGACGCTCCCCGCGGACGAGCGCGAGGGCGTGCGCCTGCGCGTGATCGCGGGGAGCGCTTTCGGCTTGCATTCACCGGTCGCCACGCGTTCGGACACGCTCTACGTCGACCTGCATCTCGCGGCCGGCGCGCGCCTCGAGATTCCCGCCGAGCACGAGGAGCGCGCGTTGTACGTGGCGCAGGGCGAGCTGCAAGTCGCGGATGCGCGGGTGCCCACGGGCAGCATGGCGGTCCTGGATCGCGGCACGGCCGTCGCGATCCGCGCGCTGCAGGCATCGCGCGTGATGCTCCTGGGCGGAGCGCCCATGGAAGGCCCGCGGCACATCTGGTGGAACTTCGTCTCCAGCTCGAGCGAGCGCATCGAGCAGGCGAAGGACGACTGGCGCGCTCAGCGCTTCGGTCGCGTGCCGGGCGAAGCCGACTTCATCCCGCTGCCGGAATAGAAGGGAGAGGGACTGGCCACGAAAAACACGAAAGAACACGAACACACAGAAGCACGCAGACGAAGAGAAGTCGCCTCTTCATCTGTGTGTTTCCGTGTATTTCTGTGGCTAACCCTTCCGCTTCATTCTTGTTCGTGTATTTTCGTGTTTTTCGTGGCCAATCTTCTTCTTACTTCACGCTGACGGTGATCACGCCGTCGGCCTGCCACGGCGACACGTCGAACTCGACGCCCAGCGTCTTCGCGTAACGCTGCAGGCGCGGGATGGTCCAGCGGTTGTGGATTTCCTCTTCCGTGAGGTCGTGGATGCCCATCAGGCGCGTCACCGACAGCACTCGGCCGAACGGCGACTGGTAGGTGATCTTCCCCGGTGAACGCGTGGTCTGCTCCACCAGCTGGAAGAAGCAGGTGGTTTGCTCGAACACGCCGACGATCGCGAGATCCTTGTTGCCCGTCTTCTGGATCATGCCGCCGACGCGCTCGAGCTGCTTGCGCGTGGAATGCAGGTCCTGGTCCAGCACCGCCTCGAACGCGTCGAGTTTCTTCGCCACCTGGATGTGGTCGAGCGTCATCTTCACCAGCGCATCGTTGGTCTCGTGCTGGTAGCCGCGGTTGTGGTTGATGGTCTTGATCGCCGTGGACACCGCCTTGCCTAGCAGCTGCTCGCGGCCCGCGAACTGGTGCTCCGGCCCCTTGGTCGCGCTCACGCTGGCGATTGCATCGCCCACGGCCTTGCCGAGCTCCGCTTCGCGGCCCTCGAAGCCGCTGTACTGGCCGATCTTGCGTTCCGGCTTTCCCGTGCTGCCTTCCGCCGCGGCGAAAGACTGGGTGGCCGCGAGAATACCGGCGGCGCAGAACAGGACGAGGCGCGATGCCTGTGACTTCATGAGTCGCTCCTGGCGAAGGCAACGGCGCGGAGCGCCGGATCGGACCAGCCTATGGGGGCACGGGACGGGAGTAAACGCCGCGCTGTCGTCGCCGCCACTGGTCGGATGGCAGGTACCGGATACTTGCAATTGTTGGCATTCTCCCGCGCGGCGCCGCGGAGAATGCCAACAATTGCAAGTATCCGGTACCTAAGCGCGGCCGACGTTCGTGTCCGAGGGGGAGTGGTAGTACTCGCTTTCGGCCGCGAACTGCTCGGCGAGGCGCTTCAGCTCCGTGACGCGCAGATCCGCCGTGCTGATCGGCGCGCATTCCTCGCAATCGGCCTTGCCGCACGGTTGGCGCGCGTACAGCCAGTACTGAATCGCGCCGGCGAGCAGGCCGTCCGCGATGTCCCACAGGTCAGCGTTGCCGTGCTTCTCCGCGAGGCGGTTGCCCAGCTCCACGGTCTTGCCGAAGGCGTCGTCGAAATATTGCTCTGGTGGCTCCATGGCGGCCATTGTAAGGGAAAAGGC
>DASTQG010000285.1:0-2362 GCA_035761885.1 Steroidobacteraceae bacterium
GCCGGGCACGTTGTCGCTCCTGGTGTTGCGCACTCTGGGATTCGCGACGGCGGGCGCGTGTTCTCCGATCTCAGGCACCATCGTCGTCGAGGAGGCACCGCCCCGGTTGCGCGGCCTGATGTCCGGGATTCTGCAGATCGCGTATCCGCTGGGCTGGGCGCTCGCCGCCGTGCTGGTAGCGCCGGTGTATGCGGCGTACGGATGGCGGCACATCTTCTTCATCGGCCTGATCGGCGTGCCGCTGGCGTGGGTCGTCTGGCGCTACCTGCGCGAGCCGCCGGTCTGGCAGGCCGCGGCTGCGCAGCGAGCGGCCAGCGGCGGCAGCGTCGGCCTGCGCGATCTCTTCGCGCCCGAGTACCGTTATCGAACGCTGATGCTGCTGCTCGGCCAGTTCCTCATGGTGTTCGCGTACGGTGCGACGATCCTGCTCACGGCGTACTTTCGCGAGGCACGCGGCTGGTCCGCGCCCGATGCGATCCAGATCGTGGGACTGTCCTACGGCATCGGTGCGCTGGGTTACGTCGCGGCGGCTGTGGTGGGCGAGTTCTTCATGAACCGTCGCAACGTGATCGTGCTGTGGTGCCTGCTGGGCTCGGTGGCATTTTTCGTCATGATCTGGCTCGCGCGCGACTGGTGGCCGACCGTGTTCGCGTATTGCGCCATGACGTTCTTCTTCTACGGCGCGACGGCGGTCATCTTCACGTTCCTCGCGGAGAGCTTCCCGGCTCACCTGCGCGCCACGGGCGTGAGCTTCTCCGGGTCGTTCGGCGTCAATCTGGGAATCGCGCTCGGGCCCCTGGCACTGTCTGCCGTCGTGGCGAAAACGGGAAGCTGGGAGCTGGCCTTCACGATTTGCGGCGTGGTGCCGGTGGCGCTTTCCGCGTTCGCCTACCTCGGCCTCAGGCCGCTGCCACAACCTTCGCTCAGAACGGCTTGACGGTTCCGAGGAAGGCGATGATCGCGACCAGCGCATAGGTCGCGAGCACCCATACGATCGCCTCGTTGACCGCCCGCGAGATCGCGCTCTCGATGTCGGGCCTGGAGCCTTCCTGCGCGAGCCGCGCGAACGCCGGCACGATGGGGCGGAAGCGCACGTCGATCATGATCGCGCAGAAGAAGATCAGGCCGAACAGCAGCACCTTCGCGCCGAGCCAACCCGCGGGGAAGGGACCGCGACCCAGCACGGATGCAACGCCGAGGCCCGTGACGACCACCAGGAGCAACAATTGCAGCCCGGTGTGCGCGGCGTTGAGACGCTGCTGCCTGCCCGGATCGCCGCCTGCCTTCCAGATCGCGCGGATGAGGATCAGCCACGCAACGGCCACGGCCCAGGCAATCGCGTACACGGCGGACGGCGGCTCGATCAGGTTGGCTGCATCGCCCAGGTGCAGGCCGACGGGGAAGGTGAGAACGAACGCCACGCGCGGCAGAAGGTCGATGATCATGGCGGCGCGCAGCAGCAGGGCGCGCTGCTCGAAGGTCAGGTCGCCGCGGCGTACCATGCGCGCGAGGATGAAGACCCCGAGGTCGGCGCCCAGCCAGTACACGAACAGCAGGATGTGAACGAATTTCAGAATGCCGTAGGTCACGCGACGTCATGATACGCGCGTGCCGACCCGGCGCCAGCGAACGAGGTGGACGAAGGATGGAGCTGAGGCAGCTGCGGCATTTCCTCGCGCTGGCCGAGCACGGCAACTACCACCGCGCGGCCGCGGCCCTGCACATCACGCCGCAGGCGCTCAGCGCCAGCATCGCCAATCTCGAGCAGGAACTGGGCGCGCGCCTGGTGGAGCGCGGCCGCAACGGCATCATCCTGACGCGCTTCGGCCGCCAGCTCCTGCCACGCGCCAGCCTGATCTGCGCGGAGTCGCAGCGCGCCCGGGTGGAGCTCGAGCAGCTCACGAAGGGCGAGGCCGGTCACGTCACGGTGGGCGTGGGCTGGTTCACCTCGCAGATGCTGGCTGCCCACGCCCTGGAACGTTTCATCGCGCGGCAGCCGAACGTCGACATCACGCTGGTCGAAGGCACTTCCGAGGAGCTGCACACGCGCCTGCTGCACGGTGAGCTCGACCTGGTGCTGAGCACGCCCAGCGACGATTTTCATCCAGCCTCGGAGCTCGAGACCGAAGTGCTGTTCCAGGCGGAGGACCGGCTGTACGCGCGCATCGGGCATCCGCTGAGCGCCAGACCCTCGGTCAGCCTCGCCGATGCGGTGGCCTACCCGTGGATCATCTCAGCCGGAACCGAGTCGCGCACGCCGCGGCTGTTTCATGCGTGCGACGAGCATGGGGTCGCACGGCCGCAGCGGCTGCTGCGCACCGACTCCGCCCATGCGATCGACCTGCTCATGCGCAACGGCGAT
>DASTQG010000286.1:0-9685 GCA_035761885.1 Steroidobacteraceae bacterium
CCGCTACTCGTACCTGGACGGCCGCAACGTGATGGAAATCCGCCTGCACCGAACTTCAGCCCGCACGGAGTGAATCGCATGTTCAACGTCAGAGTCCAACCCGGCAGCACGCCGACGCTCATACTCTCCGGACGCCTCGACAGCGCCACGGCTCCCAAGCTGGATCAGGCGCTCGACGGCGTGCTCGCACAGGCACCGATCGCGCGACTGGTGTTCGATCTCGGTGCGCTCGACTATCTCAGCAGCGCCGGCATTCGCTGTTTCATCCGCGCACGCAAGACCATCGAGCCGCGCGGCGGCACGGTCGCCGTCGTGAATCCGCAGCCCGCCGTGCGCAAGGTGCTGGACATCGTGCAGGCGATACCGGCCGCGGGCATCTTCGCGAGCGTCGCGGAGCTGGACGAATACCTCGACGAAATGCAGCGGCAGGTGCGCGAGAAGCAGTGAGCCGGGCTCACTGCAGTTGCTTGAGCCACTCCGCCGCCGTGGTCTTGTCGGCCACCGTGTCGCTGTGCTCGAGCAGGTACTGGCGGATCGAGAGGAAGAACTTGCCGCCGCCGGGCACGCCCAGCTTCTTGTACGCCGCCGAGAGCTTCTGGTTCTGCTCGTCGGTGTAGTCCGACGGCTGGATCAGGATGAAGTCCCAGCTGGCGCCGCTCGAATGCACGTAGAGCTGGCGCGGAGCCAGGCCCGCTTCCGCGTTGGCCTGGTCGTACAGCGCGACCTGTCGCAGGAATTCCTCGTGCTTGCCGGGTGCGATGCGATAGATCTCGATGACCACTTCGCTCGAGTCTGCAACGGCGGAAGCGGCATAGGCCAGTGAGGCTGCAAGGATCGAGGCAAGAAAGCTCAGACGCAGGCGTGTGCGCATATCGCTGCTCCTAGTCCAGGACGCAGGAGTTCTAACAAACCCCCGCCGTCTGCAGTGATCAGCGCGGGTCTTTGTTCGTCGAATTCGGGCCGCCCGGCAACGCGTCGTTCCAGAACCACTGCCGCGGCAGCTCGCGCTGGCGCGGCCAGATCTCGTTCAGCGTGTCGGCATCGTAGAGCCGGCCGTTCTTCATGACCTGGCGGATCGAAAGCGTGTGGCGAATGTCCTGGAGCGGATTCTTTTCCAGCACCAGCAGGTCCGCGTACTTGCCCGCTTCCAGCGTCCCGAGCTCCGCGGCGCGACCGAGGATTTCACTGCCGTCGACGGTCGCCGCGCGCAGCACTTCGTGCGGCGTCATGCCACCCGCCGCCATGGCTTGCATTTCCCAGTGGTACACCGGTCCCTGGAACTCCGCGTGGCTGCCCACGCCCACACGTCCGCCCGCGCGCAGGATCGCGGCCGCGCCCTGCGCGATGGAGTCCGCACCCCATTCTTCGTGACGCACCCACGGCACGGGGCTGGTGCGCGCATCGATCACGAAGTGCGGCATGAAGCGCTGCACCTTGGGATCGTCGTGCGGCGGTTGCGAGATGAGATAGAAGTTCTTCTGCGCGGACGGCCAGCTGGAAGCGATCATCAGCGTCGGCGTGTAGCTGATGCGCGTCGCCGCGTACAGGCGCACCACGTCCTCGTAGATGTGCTGCACCGGCAGGTTGTGCTCGTTGCCGTGGAAACCGTCGATCGCGTGCGTGAGATCGAGCTCGAGATCTTCGCCGCCCTCGGTCGTCGGCAGCACGCCCGTCTGCGCAGCGGCCATCACCATCCACTGCCGTTGCTGCCGGTTGCCGACCAGGTAGGACTTCACGTTCGGCGTGCGGTAGTAATCGCGGTAGCGCTCGAGCAGAAGCCGGGTCTGCTCGGGTGACTTCAGGCTGTTGTTCGCGAACATTCCCTGGCCCACCGAGAACGCACGCGGCCCCACGATCCGGCCGGCCTCGAGGAGGTCCTGGTAGACGAACATGTCCTGGTCCATCGCCTGCACGTCGAGCCCGGCCGTGACGCCGTAGGCCAGGCTCATGAGAAAGCTCCAGTTCTGCAGGTCGAGGACGTCGTGGCGGATCTCGTACCAGTGCGCGTGCGTGTCGATGAATCCCGGCACCAGATAGCGGCCGCTCACGTCGCGAATCTGCGCGCCGGCGGGCACCGCGATCTTGCCGCGCGAGCCCACAGCGGCGATGCGATCGTTCACCACCAGCAGGTCGGCGTCCGCGATGACTTCTTCGCCGCGCATCGAGATGACGGTGCCGCCTCGCAGGAGCAGCGTGCCTCCCGGTTCGTCGCGCGGCACTTCCACGCGCATGGCGAACTGCTCGACCGAACCCGGCGGCTCGGCGGGGACGCCGGTCTTCGATTCGGAGAAATCCAGGCTGTCGAACGATCGCCGGAAGAACGTCGATCCGACGGCCCAGGTGATCGTGCGCCCGCCGTCCGCCCACGCGTAGTAGTCGGCGCCGAGGCGGCTGACCTGCGTGTGCGGCAGCTTCTGTACCTGCGTGAGGTCCACCACGGGCACATCGCCGCTGCTCGCCGGCGGCAACGCGACCACGTACAGCTGATTGGCCATCGAGGTGAGCAACCAGCGTCCGTCCGGGCTCATCACCGCTTCGCTGAGCGGGATCGGTTTGCCCGGATTCGTCCAGGGATGCAGCCCTTCGAGCCGCACGTGCCGGCGGCGATCGGCTCCTTCACCCTCGCTCGCATCGGAACGCACCGAGGTGATGCCCTCCTCCGTCGTGAAGTAGACGCGCTGCGCCTCCTGCGTGACGAAGGTCCGCTGCGCGCCCACACCGGCGTGCGCGACCACCGCGACCGCACCGCCCTCGGCCGGTATGCGCACGACTTCGGAGTCACGATACGGCGTGACCTCCTCCTGCAGTTGCATGCGCTCGTAGTTGTTCGAGCGCAGCGCGAAGATGCTCTTGCCGTCGCGTGCGAAGACCGGATCGCTGTAGAACGCGGGAACGCTGGTGAGGCGCTGCGGCTTCGCGCCCGGGCGCGTCTTCCACACGTGGCCGCCGCCCGCTGCGCTCCACGTGACGTAGGCAATCCAACGGCCGTCGGGCGACCAGGTCGGTTCGAACTCCGGCTCCTCGCTCGCCGTGAGGCGTCGTGGCTCACCGCGCGGCAGGTCCGCGATGTACAGGCGCGTCAGCGCCGAGAACACGAGTTTGCGACCGTCGGGCGACTGCTCTGGTTGCTGGATGAGCCGCGCGCGCACCGCACCGGTCTCGATCGGCACGTTGCGCGTGAGCGACGGCCCGATGTCCAGGTCGACGGGCGCGGTGAACGCAATGACCTCGGCCCGACCCGTGGCGATATCCACGCGCCGCAGCTTGCCGCCGTATCCGATCACGAGCGCCTCGCCGCCGGGGAGAAACGCGTATCGCGGCAACAGGCCGCGCGAGACAGTCGTGGCCTGTGCATCGTGATCGATCGGATAGAGCAGCCAGCGATCCTCTCCGGTCGCGAGATTGCGCGCGCGCAGGCCGGACTGCCCGTCGTGACGCGTGCCGTACACGAGCATGCGGCCGTCGGGCGAGAGCACCGGACGCAACGCTCCTCCGGGCGCCTTGACGATCTGCTGGATTTCCCCGGAGCGCAGGTTGCGCCGCTGCACGACCCAGTTCGGCGTGAAATAGAGTGTCGCCGAGCTGCGGCTCTTGCCCGAATAGAACAGATGACGGCCGTCCCTCGCGGCCAGCGCGTCGAGTATCTCCGGCTGCGGTTCCTTCGGCTCCGCGATGCGCACGCCTTCGCCCGCGGCGAGCGGATACAGGTACAGGCCGAACTCGTCGCGCCGCGCGAGACGCCGCGACACGTAGAGCGCCTGCCCGTCCGCAGACCAGGCGGGCGATGAATGCGTCTGCATGCCGCGATCCTGCGAGATCTGGCGCGCGTTCGTTCCATCCGCGCTCGCGATCCACAGGTTCTCGCTCCCCGAGCGATCGCTGGTGAAGGCGATGTGCATGCCATCGGGAGAAAACACGGGCTCCGCATCGAACGCCATGCCGCTGGTGATGCGCTCTGCCTTGCCGCCCGCGATCGGCAGCACGTACAGGTCGCCCAGCAGGTCGAATACCAGCCGGTCGCCTTGCGGATGCACGTCGACCGACATCCAGGTGCCTTCCGTTGCCTCGAACGCGAGCTTGCGTGCGGGCTGCAGCGGCAGCGCAGGCCCCGCGGCTGCGCCTGGCTCCTCTTCGGGCTGAGCCGCGACGACGCTCATCACAGCCAGCGAGCAGGCGGCGATGGCCCGCGGCAGCAATGCACGAATCAAGGTCACTCCGATCTCCGGTAGGCGGGCGGCAACTGTTCCTTCTCGCCTGGAAGATAGCGGTCACGCAGCAGGATCTGGCGCGTGGTGAGGTCCACCTCCCGCCCCTGCGCGAGGACCGCCACGAGGGAGCTCATCGGCTCGAACGGATCGCCGTCCCACACGAGCAGGTCAGCCTCGCGGCCGGCGGCGATGACGCCGTAACGATCCTCGATCTTCCAGATCCTGGCGGGATTGACGGTGATCGCAGCGAGCGCGTCGCGATGCGCCAGGCCGTTGGCCACCGCGAGGCCTGCGACGTCGCGCAGCGCGAAGCCCGCGTTGAACGTCGTGTGGATGCTGCTCACTTCGAACGCGATGAGCACACCCGCGGCGTGCAACAGCGCCGCGTTGTCCGCCCGCGCGCCCAGGTGATCGAAATACAGTGGCAGATTGATGCTCGGATCCAGCACCACGGGGATGTTCGCCGCCGCGAGGTCGGCCGCGGCTCGCCAGGCTTCCACACCGCCCTTCACGATGATGCGCACTTTCCGATCGCGGGCGAGCGCGATGGCCTGCCGGATATCGGACTCGCGGTCCGCGTCCACCACCAGCGGCAGCATGCCCTCTGCGACGGGCTTGAGCGCGGCGAGATCGATGCGCGCCAGGAATGAATCGCGCGGCGAGGACCTGGCGGACCCGCGTTGCAGCCTGGCCTCTTCCAGCGCATTGCGAATGAGTTGCCACTGCGCGCTGCGCGAGCCACCGGCGGCAGTCGAGGTCTCCCCGCCCACCTGCGCGAACATCGCAATGCCCGGCTGCTCGACCACAGCCTCGTCCCGTGCGACATGCAACAACGCACCCAGGCCCGCAAATGGAGCGCCGGCCGAGCCGCCCGGATACGCAATGGCGCGCGACAAGCCGTCCACGCGCGCCTGCCGGATCGCGAGGGAGCGCGGATTGAGCGCGTAGCGAACGTCGAAGGCGGCCCCGAGCTGACCGCTCGACACGGTTGCGTCGCTGGCCGCGGAGATCGAAGAGACTTCCGTGAGACCGAGCTGGGTCGCGGAGTTCATGAACGCGGGCGTGACGATGCGGCCCCGCCCCTCGATCACGCGTGCTCCCGAGGGCACCGGCAGGTTCGCTCCCACGCCCTCGATGCGCCCGTCGCGCACGAGAACCGTTGCATTTCGCAGCGGCTGCTCCTGCGTCATCGTGTGAACGGTGGCATCGACTATGGCGATCGTCTCGCCGAGCACCGGCAGGCTCGCCATCGCAAGCACTGCGGCCGCCATCGCGACGCGGGGACTCATTTACGAGTCTCGCGGGCCGGGTGCCCGAGCAGCAGGTCCGACTCGGGCTGCCGCTTCGGATCGGCGCGGTCGAAGGCCAGCGCGCCGTCGACATACACCTGGTCCGCCTTGCTGTAGATGCTGAACGGATCGCCGGACCACACCACGACGTCCGCGTTGTATCCCGGCGCGAGGCGGCCGATCCGGTCCTCGAGTCCCAGTGCGCGCGCGGGATTGCTCGTGATCCACGCGATGCCGCGCTCGCGTCCGAGGTCGAGCCCCGCACGGCGGCCTGCCGCGACGGCTTTCGCGGCCTCGAGCGCCAGGTGCTGGCCGATGAAGGGAGAATCCGAATGCATCACGGCGCAGGCGCCGGCCGCGTCCACGAAGGCCGCGTTCTCCTTGATGCCATCGAACGCTTCCATCTTGAATCCCCACCATTCGGGCCACACGGCGGCGCACACGTTCGCGGCGGCGAGCCGATCGGCGATCTTGTACGCCTCGACCGCATGGTGAATCGCCGCGATCCTGAAACCGAACTCGTCGGCGATGGCCAGCATGACCGCGATGTCGTCGCTGCTGTAGCAATGCAGGTGCACGCGTACCTCGCCGTTGAGCACCGCTGCCAGCGTATCGAGCTGCAGATCGCGTGCGGGCGGCGGCCGATCGCGGCGCTCGCGCCCGCCCGGGCCGCGCTCGCGCGGATCGCGCGCATCCTCGTGGTTCTCGGCGAGGTAGTGGTTCCAGGTGCGCATGTACTCGCGCGCCCCGAGCCACGCCGCGCGCATCATCGCGACTTCGCCCTGGCGACTGGTGGGCGCCTGGCCCTTCGAGCCCCAGTTACCCTTCGGGTTCTCCCCGCACGCCATCTTCAGTCCCTGCTGCGCGCCCGGGAATTTCATGTCCTGCACCGTGCGCCCGGGAATCGTCTTCAGCACCACGGAACGGCCACCGAACACCGGCGCCGACCCCGGCAGCACCTGCAGGGTCGTCACGCCACCCTGGAGCGCCAGGATGAACCCGGGATCGCGCGCGTTGATCGCGTGATCCACCGACGTCTCGGCGACGTTCGGACTGCTCATCTCGCTGACGTCCCAGGTCGGCGGATCCTCGAACACGAGCGGCAGCGTGAAGGTGCCGTTGTGGGTGTGGACGTCGATGAGGCCCGGCGTGACCCAGCGGCCCGCGGCCTCGACCACCTTCACGCCGTCCGGACGCGCGAGGTTCGTTCCGATGTTTGCGATCTTGCCGTCGCGCAGCAGGATGTCGGCGTCAGCGAGTTTCGCGCCCACGCCGTCGAGGAGCGTGGCATCCACGATCAGCACGTCTTCGCGCGGCAGCGGACGATAAGTGCTGGGCAGGGGATCGGCGGCGAAGGAAGCGACCGGGGACGGAGTGCGTCCCTGGTCGCGGGTTTCTGCGCTCTGTGCTGCGAGGGCGGCAAGAACCGCCAGCCACACGAGCCTCATGCGGCTCAAAACTTGCGGGTGACGCTGCCCGTGACCAGGCGCCTCGTGCCGTAGAAGCAATTCGCCGCGCTGCTGCATCGATCCACGTAGATTTCGTCGGTGAAGTTGCTGCCGTTGACGGCGATGCGCCAGTCGCGCGTATCGTAATGCAGGATCGCGTCGTACACCGTCACGGCGTCGCTCTGCCACTCGTTGGCGCCGTCGCCGAACATCTCGCCGCGGTGACGCACGCCGAGCCCGAAACCGAATCCGGCCAGCGGCCCGTCCTGGAAAGTGTAGTCGGCCAGCGCCGAGACCAGAAGGTCGGGCACTGCCACCAGCTCGTTGCCCAGGTCGGTGCCGCTGGTCTCGGTGACCTCGGTGTCCAGCTTGGTGACCGCCAGGTTGAAGGTCATGCGCTCGCGCAGGCGCGCGGCGATCTCCAGCTCCACGCCCTGCACCTCGACCTCGCCGGCCTGGATGCTGAAGAACACGTTGTCGGGATCCGGCGTCGGCACGTTCTCCTGGGTGATCTGGTACACGGACAGCGAGCCGAACAGGTTGAGACCGGACTCGAATTCGCGCCCGTCGAACTTGATGCCGGCCTCGACCTGATCGCCGGTGGTGGGCTCGAACGGCACGCCGTCGAAGGTCGCGCCGGTCAGCGGCTGGAACGAGGTCGCGGTCTGCACGTAAGGCGCGAAGCCGTTGTCGAATACGTAGTTGACGCCGACGCGGTAGGTGAACTCCTCCTGGTCGACACTGTCGCCGCCTTCCGGCGAGCGCTTCACCCAGTCGTTGCGCCCGCTCATCGTGAAGATGAGCTGGCCGAGCTTGATCTGGTCCTGCAGATACACGCCGCGCTGGTCGCGCGTCTCGTCGATGAACGGGAAGATCGTGGCCGGCGGAATCACCGCGTCGTACACCGGATCGAACAGATCGATGCTGGGCGCGGCGGCAAAGCCGAATTCCGAGTAGCCGTCGTAGTCGCGGTAGTCGAAGCCGAAGAGCAGCTTGTGCTGCAGGCCGCCGGTATCGAAGTCGAAATAGCCGCGCGTATCGGCGCTCAGGGAACGGATCACCTCGTTGAACGGGAAGTCCGAGCGCGTCACCGTGCGGAAATCGTCCGGCGTGCCGTCGAAGCCCGCATCCAGCAGTCCCGTGCCGAACACCGCGCGCGAATCGACTTTCACGTCGAAGTACTTGAGGTTCTGCTGGATCGTGAAGCGGTCGCTGAAGCTGTGGGAGAAGTCGTACCCCGCGCTCCACTGTTCACGCTTGAACGAGTTGTAGCCCGTTTCACCCAGGTTCCTGCCGACCGGCACCTTGCCGAGGGGGTTGGGCAGCTCGGTGCCGAAGGCCGGCAGGAAGCCGGTGGTCTGGTTCTCCAGGTCATCGTCCTGGTAGTTGGCCAGGATGGTGAGCTGGGTATCGGGAGTCAGCTTGAAGGTGATCGCAGGCGAGATGAACAGGCGTTCCGACGTGAGGAAATCGACCTGGGTCTCGCGATCGCGATAGAGCGCCGTGAAGCGTGCGCTGATGGTGTCCGTGATGGGACCGGTGAGGTCGCCGCTCACCTGCCAGGCGTTGTACTCGCCGCCCTGCAGTTCCAGCTCGCCGCCGAACTCGTCGCGCGGCCGGCGGCTGGTCATGTTGACGATGCCACCGGGCGGGGTCTGGCCGTACAACACGGACGCCGGACCCTTCAGCACCTCGACGGATTCGGAGCCGTACAGGTCGGTGCCCGTGTTGTTCACCGAACCGATCGGCGCCTGCACGCCGTCGATGAACTGCACGGGGTCGAACCCGCGCACCTGCAGCCAGTCGTAGCGCTCGTCCGGGCCGAAGGCCTCGCCCGTCGTGCCCGCCGCATATCGCACGGACTCGTTCAGGCTGGTCCAGTTGAGCAGGTCGATCATGTCGCGCGACACGACGGTGACCGACTGCGGGGTTTCGACGAGCGGGATGTCCGACTTGGAAGCGGCGCGGCTGCCCGTCGAAACGTATTGCGGCGCGCTGACGACGATCGAGCCCAGCTCGTCGGTGTTTTCCGGTTGCTCCTGGGCGAGCGCCGCGCTCGCGAGAGCCGATCCGCCGACAAGCGTGACTACAGCATTGCGAATACGCATGGACATAACCCTCCAGGAGCGCTCCCTGCGGCGTAGGTCCTGTGTTGCAATCTATGCCGGCACCCGCGCGTCGCATTCGTACGGGGGTCCCAAACCATCGAGTTCAGGCCACCTGTCGTTTTCCGCGCAGCTCGCCGCTCAGCCAGGCGGAGGCTTCCGCCAGGGCGCGCGCGCTGACCGCGGCGATCGACATGGCTTCGATGAAGCTGTGCGAGGCGCCCGGGTACACCACGCTGTGCGTGGGCACTCCCGCCGCCCGCAGACGTTCCGCCATCGCCGCACTCTGCTCGGCAAGGATGTCGCACTGGGCAATCGCCAGGAACGCGGGCGGAAGTCCTTCCAGCCGCGCGAGCAGCGGACATACGAGCGGCTCGCGCGCGTCGGCGTCGCTGCGCATGTAATTGCGCCAGTACTGCGCCATTTCCTCGCAGCCCAGCATGTACTCCGGTCCGCCGTAACGCCGGCAGGCATCCGCCGAGCACTCGACGGTGAAGGCGCCGTAGTTGAGCACCATCGCTCGAATCGCGCCTGCTTCGCCCGCATCGCGCAAGTGCAGGCAGGTCGCGACGCTGAGGTTCGCGCCGCAGGAATCGCCGCCGATCGCGAGCCGCTCGACGTCGATGGCGTGCTCC
>DASTQG010000287.1:0-4140 GCA_035761885.1 Steroidobacteraceae bacterium
GGAGGTTCATAGGTAATAGCCAATCCCTATCAACCAGTTTAGGTCAATCGATTGGAAAAATGGAGGGGCCGTCCGCACCATACCGCCCGAGAGATGAACTTATGAGCCGAGGAGACCTGCAGATGTTGACCGTTGGACAGAGATTTCCCCATTTTTCCCTGACCGGCGTCGTTTCCAACGACCTGGCGCACGCCTTCCAGCCGTTCGACCAGGCGTCGCATCCGGGCAAGTGGAAGGTCGTGTTCTTCTGGCCGAAGGATTTCACGTTCGTGTGTCCGACGGAAATTGCGGCTTTCGGCAAGCTCAACCGCGAGTTCGCCGACCGCGACGCGGTGATCTACGGCGTCAGCACCGACTCCGAGTTCGTGCACCTGGCATGGCGCAAGGACAAGGAAGAGCTGCGCAACCTGCCGTTCGCGATGCTCTCGGACATCAAGCGTGAGCTGTCGACGGCGCTGGGCGTGCTCGATCCCGAGGCCGGTGTCGCGCAGCGCGCGACGTTCATCGTCGATCCGCAGGGCGTGATCCGCTTCGCGTACGTGACCGACCTGAACGTCGGCCGCAGCCCCGAGGAAGTCCTGCGCGTGCTCGACGGCCTGCAGACGGACGAGCTGTGCCCGTGCAACTGGAAGAAGGGCGAAGAGACGCTGAAGGCGGCCTGACCTTTTATCGAAGCTGACAACCGGCAGCCGTGCGCGGGGCGTGAGCTCCGCGCCGGCGATGCCGCGAACGGAGACTCAAAGACATGGCACTCGACGACATCCGCGACGCAATTCCCGAATACGCACGCGACCTCAAACTGAACCTCGGTTCCGTGCTCACGCCGCAGGGCGCGCCTGGCCTCAATGAACGGCAGATCTGGTCGATCGCGCTTGCCTGCGCGATCGCTTCCGGCAACGTGGAGTTCGCGCGCAAGATCGAAGCGCTGGCGCGCGAGAAGCTCGACGAGCAGGCCGTGACCGGCGCGCGCGCCGCGGCCGCGATCATGGGCATGAACAACATCTACTACCGCTTCCTGCACCTGGTCGATGATCCCGAGTACCAGACCATGCCGGCGAAGCTGCGCATGAACGTCATCGGCAACCCGGGCATCGACCGCAACGACTTCGAGCTGCTGTCGCTCGCAGTGTCCGCCATCAATGGATGCGGGCTGTGCATCACGGCGCACGAGCGCAAGCTGCGCGAGCACGGCATCAGCCGCGAGACGGTGCAGAGTGCGGTGCGCATCGCGGCCACGATCCATGCGGTCGCCGGTATCCTCGAGTATCAGCAAGCGGCTTGAAGCAACTGCAACGCTGTCGCCAATAGGCGACGCGTTGCAACGCTGCGCGGGTGTTCCATCGTGAGCGCGCCCGCATATACTCCTGCCATGGCCGCCTCGACCAAACGTCTGTCAGCCGGGGCCGTCGTGGTGCGCGAAACGCCGCAGGGACTGCGCTTTCTCCTGTTGCGAGCTTTCAACCACTGGGACTTCCCCAAGGGCCTCGTCGAAAACGGCGAGGAGCCGCTGCAGGCGGCCGTGCGCGAGGTACGCGAGGAAACCACGATCGCGGACCTGCAATTTCCCTGGGGCGAGGCATTCGCCGAGACCGGCCCTTATAGCCGCGGCAAGACCGCCCGCTATTACCTTGCAAAAACTTCCACGATCGCGATTGCGCTGCCCATGAACCCGGAAACGGGTCGGGCCGAGCACAGCGAGTACCGCTGGGTCGACTTCGCGACTGCAACGCGGCTCGTGTCGCCCCGCGTGCTGCCGGTGCTGGACTGGGCGCGCGGCCTTCTGGGCGAAGACCAGGTGGACGGCCGAAGCGCGTCGCGAGACAAAGCCGCCGGTTGAAGGAAAAGGGGACATTCCCCTTTTTTCCCTGAAAGTCCCGTCAGTCGATGTCTTGCAGAAACTGCGCGATGGCGCGCCGGCATTCCGGCTCGTCCAGCGTCGGTGCGTGGCCGCGATTGGCCACGCGCAGCACCCGCAGATCGGGCTTCATCGCAGCCATGCGCTCGAGAGTCCCCTCCGACAACAGGTCGGAGAGCTCCCCGCGGATCGCCAGCATCGGGATCGCTGAGAGCTGAGCGAACAGCGGCCACAGGTCCGGCGCGCTAGCTGCGCCCGCGAAGGCGCGCGAGATGTTCGGGTCGACGTCGGGACGGAACGCGCCGTTCTCCTGGCGATACGTGCGGCGCGCGAAGTCCACCCAACCGGCGTCGTCGAGATCGGGCAGGGCGTGGGCATGCACGTGCTTCGCCTGTGCGCCGGCCTCTTCCCAGCTGCGCACCGCCGGAAGTCTGCCCGCATAGCTCTGGATGCGCTGCACGCCGCGCGTGTCCAGCTCCGGACCGATGTCGTTGATGACGAGCCCCGCCACGCGCTCGCGATGCAGGGCACCCAGGCCCATGCCGATGAGTCCGCCGAGCGACGTGCCGATCACCGCGCACCGTTCGATCCGGAGCTCGTCCAGCAACTCGATCATGTCCTGGACGTACTTCGGCGGCACGTAGTTGGCCCAGTTCGGGTCGTAGGCCGAGCGGCCGCGGCCGCGCAGGTCGGGGCTGATCACGCGATGGCTGCGCCCCAGCTCGGTGGCGAGCGCCTCGAAATCGCGGCTGTTGCGGGTGAGACCCGGAAGACACAGGAGGGGCGCACGCGCTGCATCCACGGACACGCCGTACTCGCGGTAGTAGAGCGAGAGTCGATCGCTCGATTGGTAGAAGTGCTCTCTGTACAACGGTGTCCTCTCGAAGCGCGCGGTTTCGAGACACCAGGCCGGCTTTTCAGCCCGTGCCCGGGTATTCGCGTCGCAGCTCGCGTTTGAGGATCTTACCGTTCGGATTGCGTGGCAGGCTATCGCGGAACGCGACGCCCACGATGCGCTGCTGGCGACCCACGCGCTCGTTGGTCCATTTCACCAGCGCGGCGCCGTCGCCGCGCGCCCCGGGTCGCAGCACCACGATACCGAACGGCGACTCGCCCCATTTTTCGCTCGCAACACCGATCACCGCCACTTCGGAGACGTCGGCGTGCGCGATCATCACGGCCTCGATGTCCGCCGGGTACACGTTCTGCCCGCCCGAAATGATCATGTCCTTGCGGCGGTCCACGATGTACAGGAATCCTTCCTCGTCGAGCCTGCCGATGTCCCCGGTGCGCAGCCACGCGCGGCCGCGTTCGTCGAGCCAGGTGCTCTCCGCGTTGGCGTCGGGCCGGCCGTGGTAGCCCGCCATCACGATGCGGCCGCGACTGACGATCTCTCCGGCCTCGCCGCGGGCCGCTTCGCGGCCGGCCTCGTCGATGATGCGCAGATCCGTGCCGTGCAGGGGTTTGCCCACCGAGGCGAGCTTGCGGTGCGCATCCTCGGGCGCGAGCGTGGTGATGACACCCTCGGTGAGTCCGTACAGCTCGATGAAGTCGCAGCCGAGCCTCCCGATCAGCGCTCGCTTGGTCTCGAGCGCGAGCGGCGAGCCGCAACACATCACCGCCTGCAGCGATGAGACATCGCTGGCCGCGAGCTGCGGATGCTCGAGCAACCGCTGGAACTGCACGGGCACCATCGAGGTATGCGTCACGCGACGCCTTGCGATGACCTTCAGAACCTCGCCGGCATCGAAGCCGCGCGCCACGACCACGGTGCCGCCCGCGAGGAAAGTGCACAGCAGGCCCACCCAGCTGATGTTCGAGTACAGGCCGAGCGTGCAGAGCGTGACCGCGCCGCTGTGGTAGCGCAGCGCGATTGCCAGGTCGTAGGCCCAATCGAGCCGCCGGCGATGCGTGTGCACAATCCCTTTCGGCAGCCCCGTCGTGCCGGAGCTGTAGATGATGTTGCAAACGTCGTCGTCCGCGACCTCGACCAGCGGCGCCTCGTCGGGGCCGCCTGCGCGCAGCGACTCCAGGGTCGTCCATCCCGCGAGGTTCTCGGGAGCGAGGTAGTGCCGCACGCGCCCGAGGGCGGGGCGAAGCGCATCGACGCGTGCGCAGTGTTCATCGGACGCCGCCACGGCCACAGCGCCACTGTCCTCGATCATCGCGGCGGCCGCGGCATCCGTGACCGACGTATTCAGCGGCACCACGGCCGCGCCCGCCTTGAGCGCCGCGAACATGATCTCGACCATGTCCACGCTGTTGCACATCAGCACGGCGATGCG
>DASTQG010000288.1:0-4817 GCA_035761885.1 Steroidobacteraceae bacterium
GCCAGCCCGGGCGCCCCATCGTACGCGACCCCACCGCCGTCACCGAGGCCGACGTGCTGCTCGTCGAATCGACCTACGGCAATCGCAATCACCGGCCGCTCGCGGATACCCTCGAGGAGCTGGTGGGATGCATCAACGACGCGCTGCGCGAGCACCAGGGCGTCGTCCTCGTGCCGGCGTTCGCGGTCGGGCGCACGCAGGAGTTCCTCTATTTTCTGAACCAGCTCACGAGCGAAGGACGCATAGCGCCACCGGCGGTGTTCGTCGACTCGCCCATGGCTGCGGAAATCAGCCGCATCACGGCGCAGCACTTCGATCTGTTCGATGAGGAAGCGCGGACCGCGGCGCGCGACCCTCTGCGCGTCACCTATACGCAGACGGTGCCGGAGTCGATGGCGCTCAATCGGATCGCCCATGGCGCGATCATCGTTGCCGCCAGCGGCATGTGCGACGGCGGGCGCATTCGGCACCACCTGCGTCATCGCCTGCCCGACTCGCGCACCACGGTGCTCATCGTGGGCTTTCAGGCAGCGGGCACGCTCGGGAGGCGGCTGGTGGACGGTGCGCGGATGGTGCGCATCTCCGGCGAGGAGATACCGGTTCGCGCGCGCATCGTCACTCTCGGCGGCTTCTCAGCGCACGCCGACCAGACTGCGCTGCTCGACTGGCTCGGCCATCTGCGAGCGCCCCCGCGCCGTGTGTTCCTCGTGCACGGCGAGGCCGGCACGATGCAGGCCTTCGCAGCCGCCATCGATGATCGCTTCGGCTGGCGCAGCGAGATTCCCGCGCACGGGGAAACGGTGACGCTCTGAGCCCGGCTTTTTCGGATACCGGCGTATGCGCGCCGGAGTTGCGGCAACTACGCATTCCCCTGCGGACCTGCCGGAGTACGCTTGCCGGGAAGGAGGGCATGAAATGAGCCGGATCACAAGAATCCTGGTCGCCATCGGCAATCCCCACTCGCTGGCGCAGACCGGATTGCAGAAGGCAATTCACCTCGCACGCCGCACCGGAGCCGAGCTGGAGGTGTTTCACGCGCTGTACGATCCGGCGATCCAGATCGTCAATGCCTACCAGGGAACGAGCGCCGCGCCCCGCATTCAGGATGCGGTAGAGGAAACGCGCACCCGACTCGAGAAGCTCGTGGCGCAGGCGGGCTGCGAGGACCTGCCGGTGCGCGTGAGCGTGCACTGGGACTATCCCGCGCACGAAGCCATCGTCCGCCAGGTCATGCGGCGCAAATCGACGCTGGTCGTGGCCGAGACCCGGCGGCACGATCGCGCCTCGCGCCTGTTCCTGAACAACACGGACTGGCAGCTGATCCGGCTGTGCCCCGTGCCCCTGGTACTGGTCAAGTCGCAGCGGCCCTGGACCACGGCAAAAGTCCTTGCACCGATCGATCCGTTGCATACCCGGGCCAAGCCCACCGCGCTCGACCCGAGGATTCTCAAGGTCGGCACGCAGCTCGCGCGCGCGCTGGGCAGCCAGTTGCACGTCGCGCACGTCTATGCGCCGTTGCTGGGCTACGCGCCGGGCCTCATGACGGAGCCTCTGCCGTTGCGCATCGAGGGCAAGGCGGCTCGCGACTACCGCAAGGACGTGCGCAAGAGGGTGCTCAAGGAAAGCCGGCGCTTTCGGGTGAGCGAGCGCTTCGTTCACCTCATCGAGGGCGACCCGTCGCCGGAACTGGTGAAGCTGGCGCAGAGGATGAAAGCACAGCTCGTGGTGATGGGCGCGGTGTCGCGCACGGGCCTGAAACGGTTGTTCATCGGCAACACCGCCGAGCGGTTGCTGGACGCCCTGCCGTGCGACATCTGCGTCGTGAAGGCACCCGGCTTTCGCACACCGGTGAAGCGGCGAAGCTGAATCGTGGAGACAGACATGCATGCGACCCTTCCGCGAACCACCGCCTGGCTGTATGCGCGGCAGTTCGAGCTGGCCGACCGGCTGGCCCGGCTGCAAAGCGATGCACGGCGCGCAAGCGGTGCATTGAGCCCGGACTTCTCCGAGCAGGCCGTCCAACGAGCGAACGACGAGGTGGTGGACCGGCTGCTCGAAGGAACGCGGCGCGAGCTCAGGCGCATCGAAGAGGTGCTGGCTCGGGTGGCGGACGGTACCTATGGCCGCTGTCAGCGCTGCGGCAAACCGATCGGCGAAGCGCGCCTGGAAGTCCCGCCCGACGCGGCGCACTGCGTGAGCTGCGCGCGCGAGGACCTGCAGCGCGGCGGCGCATCCTGAATCAGCGCGCCTGCTCTCCAAGCGCGCGCACTTCCTCCAGGCAGGCAGCCCGTTGCTTCCTGCTCTTGTTCTCTACCATCCCCACGACGGTCGAGCGGACGGGAGCGATTCCGCAGAATCTGAGAATGTTGCGCTCCAGGCTCTTGAGACTGTGGGCGCGGAAGTACCAGCGATAGAAGAGCGCGGGCATTCCCATCGTGACGATGATCCGCGCACTCTTGCCCTTGAGAAGCTTGCGCGGCATGCCGTTCTTGCTGCCCGCCGGCGCAAACGCGAATCCTGGCCGCAGCGTCTGCTCAAAGAACCCTTTCAGCAGCGCGGGCATCGAGCCGAGCCACAGCGGATAGAGAATCACCCAGTGATCCGCCCCGCCGAGCGTCTTCTGGAAGGTGCGTACCACCGGCGGCACCTGGTTCGAGTTGAAATCCTGCGCACGCCTCAACAACGGGATGTCCAGGTTGCCGAGCGTCAGGGTAATGACCTCGTGCCCTGCCGCGCGCGCGCCTTCGGCATAACTGGACGCGAGCGCATGAATGTAGCGCCCCTCACGCCCGTCGGGATGTCCGTCGATGATCGCGATGCGCTTTTTCGTAGCCATGTGAGCCTCCCGCCGCGACAGCGGCTGCGAGCAGACCATACGTCCATGTGCGTCCGGAGCACGATGCGCTCTTGGCGCAGCCCCCTCTCGGTTACTACGGATTGAAGTACCTCGCGACCCAACGGCATCGTAGAATCCATCGGAAGTGGAGCGCCATGGGTATGCCTGGTCTCATGAAAGCCGCCGTCGTTCACGACTTCGGCGCACCCCTGCGGATCGAGCGAGTCCCGAATGGTCCTGGATTTCGCCTGAGGAAAGCCCTCGTGCGCGCAAATTGGGTTGCACTGCTGCTCGCGCTCGGCGCTCTCGGCAACATCGCGGCCGCGGAATCCGCGGACGATGAGCTGCGCGCCGCCCTGAACTCCCAGCCTCGCACTGCTCATGGCGCAAGAATCTACGCGAAGTGCGTTTCCTGCCACGGCAAGGACGGCGGCGGATCGACGAACGGCGTCACACCCGCGCTCGCCGGGCAGCACGCGCGCTACCTGATCAAGCAGATCGCGGAGTTTCGCGACCACGAACGCTTCACCGGCGACGTGCACGACAACGCGATGCGCGAATACATCGTCAATGCGCAGGGGATCGCGGACGTGGCCTCATATCTTGCCGAGCTGCCACCGGCGCGCAGGAGCGTCGTGGGATCGGGGCGCAGCACCGCCAGGGGCGAGGAGCTCTTCAAGGGCGCATGCCAGTCATGTCATGGCGAAGCCGCCATCGGCTCGGATGATCTGGGGATCCCGGTGCTGCACGGGCAGCACTACCACTACCTCGTCCGGCAGATGCGCGACATCATGCGTTCGCACCGCGTCAACACACCGCCCGATCTTGCTCTGCTGATGCACGGCATGAGCACCGAGGACATCGAGGCGATCGCGGACTATCTCTCGCGCCTCGACGGCACCCAGATCGCCTCGAATCTCCTCGGGCCGATCGCGCAGCCCTAACCGCCGCGCCCGCGCAGCCAGTCGATGAATTCGCCGCGGTCGATGGCTCCGTTGCGATCCGTGTCGATGGCGTCGAACTGTTTGCGTCGCTGAGCTGGCGACGCTTCCAGACCCAGGGTATCCACGAGCTGCGAGTATTCGCCGAAGCCGATGCGACCATCGCGGTCCGCGTCGCAGGCATCGAATTGCTCTGCAGCATCCGCAAGCTCGTCTGAGCTGAATTCGCGGCTCTGGCGCCGCAGCGTCGATGCGATCATGGATATACCCTCCTGCGTACCGCGCAGCAACATGCGGCGGCCTGCGCGATGGATCCTACGCGTACCGCCGTGGCCGTGGCTGTACGTACTAGTGCGCATGCGCGCGTAGGTACAAGCCACGAGTGCGTTTGCCGCCAGCGCTGCGAATATCGGGATCATGAGGTCGCAACGAGTCATCGCGGTTTCGGAGGGCGACGCAATGAACAACCAACCGGTCTCTGCTGCGACCCGTCTGTGCATGCGCCAATGCGAGCTTTCCGATCGGCTCGCCCGCCTGGACCTGTTCGTTTCACACCAGGACGACGATGCGATGATCCGCCTGCGCGCGATCACCGAGCGCGAGCTCGACGATATCGACGCGGCTCTGGCGCACATCGCCGCCGGCACGTATGGCGTCTGTGAAGGCTGTGGCGAGCCAATCGGCAGCGCACGAATCGCGAGCCGCCCGCAGAGCGCGTTCTGTGAGTCCTGTGCGCGAATGCAGAGCGACGCAACGCCCGGCTGGCGCGCCCGCGACGCCACGGCAAGGCGCCCGATAGTTGGCCGCGCGCCCTTCGACATCATTCCATGCAACGAGGAGCAGCGAGCATGACCGTTGGAACGCTTTGCGTGCGCAAGGTCATCACCGTCGACCCCGACACGGACGTCGCGAACGCGGCGGCCGTCATGCGCGAGAACCATGTCGGCTACCTGGTGGTGACCGAGCCTTACCTGGGGCTGCTCACGCCGATCGGCGTATTGACCGATCGGGACATCGTCATCAAGGTGATCGCCAAAGGC
>DASTQG010000289.1:0-5558 GCA_035761885.1 Steroidobacteraceae bacterium
GTTCTGCAGGAGCGTACTGATCTTGGCGACGTCATCCACGGTCGGATACATGCCGATGCCCATGAGAGGCACACCGCCCGTGTCGCCACCTTCAGCCGTGTGCATCATCGGCGCGTAGCGGATGCCGATCGGGTTGAGCACCTCGCCCGTCACCATGTCCCAGAGCCGCGCATCCGGCCCCTCGCGGCTTTCGAGGAAGTTCTGCATCGCCACGGCGAGCACGAACGTATGCGTGGTGTTGTAACGGAAAACGCGGCCGGGGCCCCATGCGTAGTCGCCCTGGCTGAACACCGCGTCGAGCTTTTCGTCTTCGGAGGCAACGCTCGCCCATGCGCCGAGCGTCACGGCGTTCTCGTCTGCGAAGGGATCGACGGCGGTGGGATTGGGGTTGGCGTCGCCGATGCCCGTGGCCATGTTGATCACGTCGATGAAACGAACCTCGTCCCAGCCAGCGTGCGCGGCGCTGATCGGCACGTAGTCGCGCACCCGCAGCTGGAACACTTCGTCGCCGTACTTCTGCGCCAGGCGCAGCAGCGCAAGGGCGGCGCCCATCGACTTCGTCAGTGAGTACGCCCCGTGGCGCATGTATTCGCAGTACGGGTAGTCGCCGAGCCGCGTGACGCAGCCGCGCTGGTAGATCACCCCGTCGGCCACGATCCCGGCCGCGCTGATGTCGTCGGAATCGAGGCCGCGCACGAACGTGTCCCAGCGCGAATCAGCGGAGTCGAGATCGGACCAGGGGCGCACCGGTGTCAGAGCCGCGCGTTCGGCAAGAAATGCGGCGCGCACCTCGTTCTCGTGCGGCACGGGCTCGGGCGTATAGCTGGCGCGCACGCGGCCCCAGAAGTCGTTGCGGTTCCAGGAAGCAGTCTCCTGCACGATCTGGAACTGGATCGAGGACATGCCGTTGTCGTCGTACACGAACGTCGCGAGACCGTTGTGCGCCTCGTTGTTCGTATCGCAGACCAGCACGAAGGGAAACGATGCGCGTGACCAACCGCCGTCGATCTCCTCCGACCACACGCGCCCGGGCGAGAGGATCACGCGCCACGTGCTGCGCGTGCTGGTGCGGGCCAGGATGCCGCGCTCGAGGGGCACGAGATGCCCGTCCACCGTCACGAAGCGCGCGGTGAATCCCGGGAACTGCAGCAGGCCGTTCTGGCCGTAGTTCGAATCCGGTGTGTTGCCGGACATCGTCTGTTCCGAAACGACGATGCGCCCGCGAAACTCGTGGCGCGCGGCCGCCGCGCCGGAACCGATCGGCATGTAATGGCGATTCTCGAGGGGCGGCGTGGCGTCCGGTATGGCGCCCGCTGCATTGTCCGCGATCAGATCCTCGGCCGCGAACCATTCGCGCTTGGATTGCGGCGGCGAAGGCGAGTTGGGCGCGCCGGGGGGAGCGCTGGGAGACGACGGAGTGGATTTGGAGGAACTGCCTCCGCCGCCACACGCGACCAAACCCAGCGCGCAGACCAGCAGCAGGCACGCCCCTCGCGAGGCGGTTCCCTTCATCGACATCGAATGATCGTCGCGCTCCCTGGGCACGGCGGTCCTCGAACTCATCCCCTAGCAGACACTAACTCAGACTGGCACGAGCGCGCACGGCTCGCGCGACTCGGATGTCGAAACTTCCCCGTCCGGATAAGCACGCACCTGGCCTGAATCGCCGGTGTAGAGTACCGCGGAATCGAACGGGGATGAGAACGTGAGGACGAAGCCGGCGGCACGCCGGCGCGTGTGACGGCGCCTGGACAACGCCCTGGAGGAAATTCGCAATGCTCTTTTCATGGCACTCTCCCTCGGTTCCGTTCCTTTGCCTCGTCGCGGCCTCGTTGCCGCTGCTTGCCGGTTGCGAGCAGAAGCAGCCGCCCGAGCCACGCACCAAGCAGATCTTTCACCTGCGCGAGTTCGAGAGGAACTTCGGTTACGCGCAGGCGGTGCAGGTCGACCGCACCCTCTACATTTCTTCTTCTGTCGCAGTCGATGCGCAAGGCCGCCTCGTCGCTCCCGGCGACCTGAAGGGCCAGCTGCAGGCCGCCTATCAGAATCTCGCCGCGACGCTGCGCGCGCACGGCGCGAGCTTCGATCACGTCGTGCGCGAGGACATCTTCACCACCGACATGGAGCAACTGCTCGCCGTGTCGGACCTGCGCTTCGACTACTACTCGAAAGATGGCCTTCCCGCGGGCACCTGGGTCGAGGTCGAACGCCTCATAGACCCGGGTTTCCTCGTCGCAATCTCGGCAACCGCTGAACTGCCCTAGCGCGTTCCGGATGACGTCGTTCGTATTATCGATCGTGGCGCTGTCGCCATTCTCCGACGGCGCTCAAACGCAAATACCGCAAACCCGGCACCACTTCACACTGCAGCGCGCGCGCCGCGTTCTGTAATACCGCGTTCTGTTAACCCGTCGCCTGCACGCTTTCCGTGCTCGCGGCCGGCGCGATTTCCGTGCTCGCGCCCGCGATCGGCGCATGCGCCTCGACGCGGTTGCGGCCGTTGCCCTTCGCGCGGTACAGCGCGGTGTCGGCCGCCTGGATCAGCTCCTCGATCGCGTAGATGCGGTCGGGGAGCGCGGTGGCCACGCCGGCACTGATCGTCACGCGGTCCGCCACGGGTGAAACCGCGTTGGGTATGGCGAGACGCCAGATGTTCCGGCGCAGCCGGTCCGCGAAGAGCCATGCCCGGCGCGCTTCGATGCCCGGCAGCACGATGGCGAATTCTTCACCGCCGTAGCGCGCAGCCAGGTCGCCGGCGCGGCGGAATGTCTTGTCCACGGCCTGCGCGACGCGCTTGAGCGTGTCGTCGCCGCGGGCGTGCCCGTAGGTGTCGTTGAAACGCTTGAAACCGTCGATGTCGCACAGGATCAGGGACAGCGGCTGGCGTTCTCGCAGGCAGCGGCGCACTTCGCGCGCGAACACCTCGTCGAAATGGCGCCGGTTGGCGATGCCGGTCAGGCCGTCGATGCTGACCAGTTTCAGGAGCTGTGCATTCGCCTCCTGCAACTGGATGCGGGTGACGTTCAGTTCCCGGTTGCGCGCCTCCAGGACCGCGGTGCGTTCCTGAACCCGCGCTTCGAGCTGCGCCCGCTCGTCGTTGAGAGCGGCTTCCGCACGCTGGCGCTCGGCCAGCTCGCGCTTCAGTGCTTCCGTGCGCTTTTCCATCTGGCCGCGCAGGGCGCTGTTCCAGGCGGTCAGGGCAATGAGGGCAAAGACCACGACCCCCAGGGCCACCGCGACACCCACCCAGATGGCCGGCCGAAAGCCGAGCACTTCATCCAGCTGAGCCGCCCTGGCTGCCACCGGTGCAGTCATGATCACTGCTGCTACCGCGAGCGCCGCGGCAACCCATCGCGACCAACGACTCGTCAAGAAGTGATCCCCTTCTATGTTCTTCGCGGATCCGTCGTGGAGGCGAGAATACAGAGCAGGTCACATTCCAATTGCGCGCGCGATCACAGATTGTGGGAAGCCCACGGTCCGATCGAGCCACTATGTCAAAGTTTGAACCCCCCGTTGGGAAGACGGTCCCAACTCCGGCCATTGACGCTGGTAGGGCCCTCGCCGACACTCGCCAGCCCACGATGAAGGGATGACGCCATGACGGGGACGGCCACACGGCCCGAACCGGGGGGATTCGCGACTTTCCGCGAGTTCTACCCGTTCTATCTGAGCGAACACCGCGACCGGGTCAGCCGGCGCCTCCACGTGTTGGGCACCGGCCTCGTCATTGCCACTGTCATCATCGCTCTGGTCAGCGGCCGTTACGCGCTGCTGTGGCTGGTGCCGCTGCTGGGTTACAGCTTCGCCTGGGTCGGGCATTTCTTCTTCGAAAAGAACAGGCCCGCCACCTTCAAGCATCCCTTCTACAGCCTGGCCGGCGATTTCGTGATGTTCAAGGACGTGCTCACGAGGCGCATTCCGTGGTGAGCGGACGACGCCGATGAAGCGTGGCGTGGATCGTGTCTTCGAGCAGCGGCTCGCCGGGCTCATCAATAGTGGTCAGAAGGGCGTCCTGCAGGGCGGTCGCAAGGGAGTGGAAAAAGAGTCCCTGCGGGTTTCGCCCGACGGACGTATTTCCCAGCGCCCACATCCCGAGGCGCTCGGTTCGGCTCTCACCAACGAGCACATCACCACCGATTATTCCGAGGCGCTGATCGAGCTGGTCACGCCGGCGTTCACGCACAGCTGGGAGCTGCTGCAGTACCTGTGCGACCTGCACCAGTTCGTCTACCGGCACCTCGAAGACGAGTTGCTCTGGGCGACGAGCATGCCGTGCGCGATCAAGGGCGACGGGAGCATCCCCATCGCGCAGTTCGGCACTTCGAACATCGGGCGCATGAAGACCGTGTACCGCAACGGCCTCGGGCACCGGTACGGGCGCACGATGCAGGCGATTTCCGGCGTGCACTACAACTACTCTTTCCCGGCGCACTTCTGGCCGGTGCTGCGCGACACCGTGCGCGCCCGCGCCGACGGGCAGGAATTCGTCTCCGAGTCGTACTTCTCGCTGCTGCGCAACTACCGTCGCTTCGGCTGGCTGGTGCTGTACCTCTTCGGCAACTCGCCCGCCGTGTGCAAGTCCTTCTTCGGCGGCCGGCCGATCACGCTGCCGATGCTCGACAACGGCACCGCGTACGGTCCGTTCGCGACCTCGCTGCGCATGAGCGACCTCGGCTATCGCAACAAGAACCAGGCGGGCGTGAACATCTCGGTGAACAGCCTGGAACACTACGTGCGCGACCTGCAGCGCGCGATCACCACGCCGAACGAGGATTACGAGCGCATCGGCGTGAAGGTCGACGGCGAGTACAAGCAGCTCAACGCCAACCTGCTGCAGATCGAGAACGAGTACTACGCCTTCATCCGCCCGAAACGCGTGGCGCGATCGGGCGAGCGCCCGACCAAGGCGCTGCGGCGCGCGGGCGTGGAGTATGTCGAGGTGCGCGCGCTGGATGTGAGCGCGTTCGACCCGGTCGGCGTGAACCAGAACAAGATGCGATTCCTCGAAGCGTTCCTCGCGCTGTGCGTGCTGAAAGAAAGCGCGCCGCTCGAGCCTTCCGAGCAACTCGAATACGACGCGAACCATGTGATGGTCGCGCGCGAAGGTCGCCGGCCGGGTCTCGTGCTCAAGCGCGAGGGCCGCGATCAGCCGATGCTGGCGTGGGCCACGGAGATCCTCGAAGAGATGCAGGGACTATGCGAGCTGCTCGACGAAGGTGACCCGGCGCGTCCGTACGCGCAGGCGCTCGCGGCGCAGGCAGCGAAGATCCTGGACGTCACGCTCACCCCGTCCGCGCGCCTGCTTAACGAGATGAAGACGACCGGCGAGCCGTTCTTCGACCTGGGGCTGCGCATGTCGGCGCTGCACAAGGCGTACTTCCTCGAGCTCTATCCGCCGAACGAGCAGCGCCTGAAGGAATTTCGCGAAGAGGCCGACGAGAGCCTGCGCGCGCAGTCCCGCATCGAGGCGAGCGACAAGGTGTCGTTCGACGAGTACCTGCACCAGTACCTCGCGGACTGAAAAGGGGACAGTCCCCTTTTTTCGTCACAAAGCA
>DASTQG010000290.1:0-4732 GCA_035761885.1 Steroidobacteraceae bacterium
ACGCCGCCGCCTGCGGTCCCCGATCGCGACGCTCGCATCGCGCAACTGCATCGGGCCACGCACGTGCGGCGCGAAACGCGCGAGCTGTGCGTGCTCGCCTTCGATCATCGCCGCCAGCTCGAGCAGATGGCATTCGCCGCCGGCGTGCCGCTGGCGCGCCTGCAACGCCTGAAGGAGATCATTGCCGAAGCGGTCGTGCTCGTCGGCGGCCGCGGCAGCGGCCCGCATCGGCTCGGCGCGATTGTCGATGACCGCTACGGTTCGAGCGCGCTCGCGCGCCTGGGTCACGCAGGCTGGTGGATCGGACGGCCGGTGGAGATTCCCGCATCGCGTCCGCTCGAGTTCGAGCTGGGCGACAACGTGGGGCTGGGCCTGGTGGCCTGGCCGCGCCACCACGTCGTCAAGGTCCTGGTCAACTACCATCCCGCGGATCCGATCGACCTGCGCCTGGAACAGGAGCGGCGCGTGCGTGCCCTGCACGAGGCCTGCGCGAAGCTCGAACGTGAGCTGCTGATCGAAGTGATCGTCGCTGGGCCGCAGCGCGCGGTGACGGCGCACACCGCGGCAGACACGTTGCGCCGCTTCTACAACCTCGGCATCCGCCCGGCATGGTGGAAGCTGGAATCGCAGAGCAGTGAGTCCTGGAGCGAGATCGCGGCCGTCATCGCCGAGAGCGATCCGCTGTGCCAGGGCGTGGTGCTCCTGGGCCTGGATGCCAGTGAGCAGGCGCTCGCCGAATCTTTCGCCGCCGCCGCGCCGTTCCCGATCTGCCGGGGCTTCGCGGTGGGCCGTACGATCTTCGGCCAGCCCTCGCGCGAATGGCTCGCGGGTACCCTCGACGATGCGCAGGCGCGCGAGCGCATTGCCGCGGCATACTCGCGTGTGATCGACCTATGGCGCGCCGTTCGCCGCGAGCCGCGCCAGCGTTCGGCGTAAGGACATGGCAGCGACCGGCGTGGCAAAGACCCTGCGACTCACGATGGCACAGGCGCTCGTGCGCCACCTCGCCGCGCAGCGCTCGCTGGTGGACGGCGAACGTGTGCCGCTGTTCCACGGAGTCTGGGCGATCTTCGGCCACGGCAACGTCGCCGGCCTGGGCGAGGCGATGCAGTCCGAGCGCGAGCGCCTGCCCGTGTTCCGCGCGCACAACGAACAGGGCATGGCGCATGCCGCGATTGCGTTCGCGAAGGCGATGCGGCGCCAGCGCATGATGGCCTGCACGACCTCCATCGGCCCCGGCGCGACCAACCTGGTCACTGCCGCGGCGCTCGCGCACGTGAACCGTCTGCCCGTGCTGTTCCTTCCGGGTGACACGTTCGCGAGCCGCAAACCCGATCCCGTGCTGCAGCAGGTCGAGGATTTCGGCGATCCCCTGCTCAGCGCGAACGATTGCCTGCGCCCCGTATCGCGCTACTTCGACCGCCTCTCGCGGCCCGAGCAGCTCCTGCGCTCGCTGCCCGAAGCGCTCGCCGTGCTGACGGATCCGGCGGAGTGCGGGCCCGTCACGCTCGCGCTGCCGCAGGACGTGCAGGCGGAAGCGTACGACTACCCGCGCGAGTTCTTCGAGGAGCGCGTGCACGTGCTCGAGCGCGCCGGCGCCGACCGCGCGCGACTGGGAGAGCTCGCGCGTCGCCTGGCGGCAGCGCGGCGTCCGATCGTCATCGCGGGCGGCGGCGTGCATTACTCGTTGGCCGCCGGGAGACTGGCCGAATGGGCCGGCGAGGCCGGCATTCCCGTTGCAGAGACGCAGGCAGGCAAGGGCGCTCTGCCCTGGGATCATCCGTGCAACGTGGGCGCTGCCGGCGTGACGGGCTCGCAGGCGGCGAACGAGCTGCTCGCCGATGCCGACCTGGTGTTGGCGATCGGCACGCGCCTGCAGGACTTCACCACCGCCTCCGGTACGCTGATCGGCGCGTTCGATGCGCGGCTCGCGAGCGTCAACGTGTGCCGGCACGACGCGATCAAGCGCGCGGGTTTCGCCGTGCGCGGCGATGCGCTGCGCACCCTCGAAGAGCTCGCGGCCCTGAGGCTGAAATATTCGATCGACCCCGAATGGCGCGAACGCGTGCGCGCGCTGCGGTCTGACTGGGACGCGCAGGTGGATCGCGTGACCGCGCCCGGTTCTGCCGTGCCGACCGATGCGCAGGTGCTCGGCGCCGTGAATCGCGCGGCTCGCCCGAACACGACCGTGGTGTGCGCGGCGGGCGGTCTGCCCGGCGAGTTGCACAAGCTCTGGCGCGCGCAGGATGCCGACGGCTATCACCTCGAATACGGCTACTCGTGCATGGGCTACGAGATCGCGGGCGGCCTCGGCGTGAAGATGGCACGCCCCGATCGCGAGGTCGTGGTGATGGTGGGCGACGGCAGCTACCTCATGATGAACTCCGAGCTCGCCACCTCGGTCATGCTGGGACACAAGCTCATTCTCGTGCTGCTCGACAATCGCGGCTTCGGCTGCATCCACCGGTTGCAGCAGAGCTGCGGCGGCGAGGCGTACAACAATCTCTGGCGCGATTCCTTCACGCGCGCCGACGTGCAGGTCGACTTCGTGGCGCATGCGCGCTCCCTGGGCGCGCATGCCGAAGCGGTGCGCGACGTGGACGAAATCGGCGCGGCGCTCGAGCGCGCGCGAACCGCCGATCGCAGCTCGGTGATCGTCGTCGAGACCGATCCGTCCTGTGGCTCGGGGATCGGCGGTGCGTGGTGGGACGTTCCGGTCGCGGAAGTCTCCGCGAGCCCGAAGGTCGGCGCGGCGCGCCGCGAGCAGGACAAGTACCGCAAGGATCACGAATGACGGCGCGCGTGCAGATCGGCATCAATCCGCTCACCTGGAGCAACGACGACCTGCCGAGCCTGGGGTCGAACATCAGCCTCGCGACCTGTCTCACCGAGGCGCGCGAGGTCGGCTATGCCGGCGTCGAGCTCGGCAACAAGTTTCCGCGCGATCCGGCCGTGCTCGGTCCGATCCTCGCGCGCCACGAGCTGAAGCTCGTGTCGGGCTGGTACAGCCTGCAACTGCTCGAGCGCGACGATGGCGCCGAGTTCGAGGCGATGCGTGCGCACTTCGGCCTGCTGCAGGCGCTGGGTTCGAACGTCATGGTCGTCGCGGAAGTCGGCGGTTGCGTGCACGGCGATCAGCGCGCGCGGCTCAGCTCGCGGCCGCAGCTCACCGACGAGCAGTGGGCGACGTTCACCGGTAGATTGACGGGTCTTGCGCGACGCATGCGCGAGCGCGGGATGCGGCTCGCGTACCACCATCACATGGGAACCGTGGTGCAGTCCGGGGAAGACGTCGATCGCCTGATGCAGCAGACGGGCCCCGAGGTCGAGTTGCTGCTCGACACCGGGCATCTCACGTTCGCCGGTGCGGATCCGCTGCGTGTGGCGCGCTCGTACGGCGCGCGCGTCGCGCATGTGCACTGCAAGGACGTGCGCGCACAGGTTCTTGCACGCGCACTGAATCGCGATTCCAGTTTCCTCGATGCCGTGCTCGACGGCGTCTACACGGTGCCCGGTGACGGGTGCGTCGACTACGCCGGAGTGCTCGGCGCGCTCGCCGCCGCCGGCTACGCGGGCTGGCTGGTGGTGGAGGCGGAGCAGGATCCGACAGTGGCACCGCCGCGGCAGAATGCCGAGCGCGGCCTGCGCACGCTGCAGGCGCTCGCACAACGCCTGTTCAACTGACCACCGGCATCGTGACGCGCCCGCGAATCGTCAACACCCTGCGTCGCCGCCTGCTCGGCTCCGCCGCGGGCACGCTCGCGCTCGTGCCGGCCGCAAAAGTACTCGCGGCTGCGCCCGGCTACTCACGGTTGATGGAAGGGCCGATGGTCGGCGCCGTGACACCGGATTCGCTCACGATCTGGGCGCGTGCCAGCGGGCCACTGCCGGTCGCGGTGGAGTATTCGACCGATCCGCAGTTCCTGGCGACGCGCACAACGCCCGCCGTGCTCGCGGCCGAAGCGAACGACTTCACCGCGCGCATCACTCTCACCGGGCTCCAACCGGCGACGCGCTATTACTACCGCGTGCGCGTGGACGAGGGCATCGACCGCTACAAGCGCGAGCCGTTCGCCACGCACACCGCGCCCGCGAAACCGATGCCGTTTCGCGTGGCGTTCGGCTCCTGCGCGCGACGCACGCTCGATCCCGAGCAGCCGATCTTCCGCAACATCGCGGCGCGTTCGCCGGATCTCTTCTTCTGGCTGGGCGACAACATCTACGGGGATACGCCGTTCCAGGCCGTCCTCGAGGAGGAGTACCGCAAGCAGCGCGCAGTAGAGACGCTTCAGCCGCTGCTGCGTGCGGTGCCGCAGCTCGCGACCTGGGACGACCACGATTTCGGGCTGAACAACTCCGATCGCACCAACCCGGTTCGCGAGGGCTCGCTCGCCGCGTTTCGCAACTACTGGGCGAACCCGAGCTACGGGCTGCCGGATGTGCCCGGTGTCTTCTTCCGCTATGCCTACGCCGGCATCGACTTCTTTTTCCTCGACGGCCGCTATTACCGGGATCCGAACACGGGTCCGGACAGCCCGGCGAAGACGATGCTGGGCTCGAGACAGAAGCAGTGGCTCAAGGAAGAGCTGCGAGCGAGCCGCGCACCTTTCAAGGTGCTGATCGCGGGCAGCGGCTGGTCGTCGGAGGACGGGCCCAAGGGTGACACCTGGGCGGCTTTTCTCACCGAGCGCAACGAGCTGTTCGAGTTCATCCGCACCGAGGCCATCGGCGG
>DASTQG010000291.1:0-5770 GCA_035761885.1 Steroidobacteraceae bacterium
TTCGGGAGCTTGCGAACTGGGTCCGCGGCACGGTTGCGGACGATCGGGCACCATAGGCGGCATCTTCCCGGGCGAATCCCGGGCACGAGAGAGGCCCATGCCTTCGAAGTCACGCAACGGAAATGCGCGCAGGAACGCGGCCGGCTGGCTGCGCGCGCTGACGCGCCGACCGCGCGTGGGCAAGGTCGATTTCGGCGACCTGCGCCGGCTGGCGCCCATCAGCGCAACCTGGGGATTCGACCGGGGCACGCCCGTCGATCGCTTCTACATTGACCGCTTCATGCGCAGCCACGACAAGGATGTCCGCGGGCGCGTGCTCGAGATCGCCAATCCCGCAATGACGCATCGCTACGGCGGCGACCGCGTGACGAAGAGCGACGTGCTGCATCCCGTGCCGGCTCCCGCGCCCGTCACCCTGGTCGGCAACATCGAGACCGGGGATGGCATCCCGGAAGGCGCGTTCGACTGCGCGATCGTCACGCAGACCCTCCTGCTCGTGTATGACGTGCGCGCGGCCGTCCACACCCTCAGCAGGATCCTGGCTCCGGGCGGCGTCGCGCTCGTGACCGTGCCGGGGATCACCAAGATATCCCGCGAGGACATGGACCAGTGGGGACAGTTCTGGTCGTTCACATCCGCATCCATGCGTCGTCTGTTCTCGGAGGCATTCGACCCCGCCGGCGTGTCGATCGAGGCGTACGGCAACGTCCTTGCCGCCACGGCGTTCCTGCACGGTCTCTCGGCCGAGGAACTGACTGAATCGGAACTGCTGCACCGTGACCGCGATTTCGAGGTGCTGCTGGCGGTGCGTGCCGCCAAGGCACGCTGATCGTGCACCTGCCGGGCGGAATTCGCGTCTCCCGCACGTTGCGCCAATGGCGCAGCCGTTTTCGACCGGGCGTGGCCATTCTCGGCTACCACCGCGTCTCGGATACGCGGCCGGACCCGCTCGGCCTGTCCGTCTCACCGGCGCACTTTCGCGCCCAGCTCGCCGCCATCGCGCGCATTGCGCAACCGCTCAGCCTCGCCGATGCGGCGCGCTCGCTCGCGGCAGGCCGGACGCCGTCGCGCGGTCTCGTGCTGACCTTCGACGACGGCTATGCGGACAATCTCGAGACCGTGCTTCCGCTGCTCGAGGAGCGCGCGATGCCGGTGACGATCTTCGTGACTACTGGAAACCGCGGGGGGGAATTCTGGTGGGACCGGCTTGCGCGCGCGTTGGAAGGCGCGGGCAAAATCTCCGACGCGTATCGCATCGCTGCGGAGCTGGAACGACTCCCCGCACAGGAACGAGACCAGCGGCTCACGCAGCTCGAGGCTGGCAATGCCCCCTCGCTGCCGCCCGCGCACCGTTCCATGACCGCTGAGGAACTGCAACGCATAGCGGCGAGCCCGCTCGTCGAGATCGGCGCGCACGGGGAAAGCCACGCCCCGCTGCCCACGCTGCCCCGCGCGCGTCAGCGCGATGAGTCGCTCCGGAGCCGCCTGGAGCTCGAGCGCCTCATTGGCAGCCCCGTGACCAGTTTCGCGTATCCGCATGGCGCGATCTCCCCGGAGACCGTCGAGGTCATCCGGGACGCCGGCTACGCAGTCGCCTGCTGCAGCAAATCGGACGTCGCGACGTCCGCATCGCCCAGGCTGGCGCTGCCGCGGCTCTGGGTGCGCAACCTGGACGGCAGCCGCTTTGAGCGCTGGCTGCGCGGGTGGCTGCATGGCTAGCAACCCGCGCGTTTCGGCCATCGTGATCTTCCTGGACGAGGAGCGCTTTCTGGACGCGGCCATCGAGAGCGTACGTGCCCAGTCGTTCGAGGACTGGGAGCTGCTGCTGGTTGACGACGGCTCGTCCGATCGCAGCCCGGAAATAGCGCGCCGGCACGCCCACTCCGATCCGGACCGCATCCGGTACCTCGATCACGCGGGCCACGCGAATCTCGGGATGAGCGTCTCGCGCAATGCGGGAATCGCGGCGGCGCGCGGCGAGCTCGTGGCCTTCCTCGACGCGGATGACGTGTGGCTCCCGAACCGGCTGGCCCGTGGCGTGGCGCTGCTCGACGCGAACCCGCGCGCCAACATGGTCTACGGCCGCACGCAATACTGGTCGAGCTGGGCCGGCGAGCGGGAAACGGGGAGCGACTGGGTACAGCCGCACGGATTCCGCGCGGAGAAGACCGTCGAGCAGCCCGAGTTGCTGCGCATGTTCCTGGCCGGGGAGGCGGCGCTCCCTTGCATGGGCAGCCTTACGCTGCGCCGGCGGGCAGGGCTGGAGTGCGGGGGATTCGTCGAGGAATTCAGGGGACTGTACGAGGATCAGGCGTTCCTCGCGAGGTTCTGCCTTGACCATGCGGTCTACGTTTCCGACGAGCACTGGGATCGTTACCGCCAGCACCCGGACAGCGCATGCGCGACGGCGGCCCGCAGCGACGTCGCGGAGCGCGCACGCAGCGCCTATTACGCATGGCTCACCGCCCTGCTGGATTCGCGCGGCCTGCGCGGGACCGCGCTATGGGACGCCGCCATCCGCGCGCGCACGCCAGCAGGCCGTCCCTGGACGACGCGCGCGCTGCAGGCGGTTCGGCAGGCGCTGCGGCGTGTCGTCGCATCTGCAGACGCAGTTTCGCGTACTGGCGGGCGCCCATGAGCGAAGGCGACTCGCGTCCTACCGTCGCAATCGTGATGCTGACGATGAACCAGCGCGACAAGACGCTGCGGGCGCTTCAAAGCGTGCGCGAAGACAGCCCGAGCGTCCCAGTAGTGCTCTGGGACAACGGATCGACGGACGGCACGCTCGATGCGGTGACACATGGATTCCCGGACGTGCGTTCGCACCGGCACCCCTCGAACGTCGGCGTTGCCTCCGGCCGGAATGCCGCGGCGCGTCTCGCGGTCTCGGCGTTCCAGCCTACGCACTTGCTGTTCCTCGACAACGACCTCGTGCTCAAGCCCGGCTTCACGGCGGCCCTGCTGGAGCCGTTCGCAGACGAGCGTGTCGGGCAGACGCAGGCGAAGCTCCTGTACCTGCACGACCCGAAGCGCATCAACGACGGGGGCGGATGCCGTATCAACTTCTGGCTCGGGCGGACCGACCCGGTGGGATTTCGCGAAATCGATCGCGGTCAGTGCGACGCGATGGCACCCTGCGTGTCCTGTGGCGGGGCCATGATGGTGCGCGCCGACGTCTTCGAGCGGCTCGGCGGCTTCGACTCGTTGTTTGACCCATTCGGGCCCGAAGATATCGACTTTTCGCTGCGCCTCCAGGCCGCCGGATACCGGGCGCTTTACGTCCCGGGGGCGCTCGCCTATCACGAGGTGAGCCATTCGTTCGAGGGGGGCGACTACACCGCGACCTATGCCCACGCGAAGGCGCGCCATTGGCTTCGCTTCCTGCGTCGCCACGGCTCGCCGCTGCAGCAGGCGGGATTCCTGCTGGTCGGCGCTCCTTTGATCGCGCTGCGCATGGTCTTCCGGGAGCTGGCACGAGGCAACCCGGGCGCGCTGACCGGCTCTGCCCGCGGTCTGATCCAGGCGGTTCGGGACTGGCGCGGTGCGCGCAACTAGGACCGGGCTCTTGCCACCCATTCCTCGACGCGGCCCACCGGCTCGCGGTCGAGGAAGTGGCGCCAGAATACTTCGAGATTGAAGACCATCCAGAGCCGGTAATTGTGGTCGACGCGTCCGCTCGCATGCTCGTCGTGCATGCGTTGCAGCTCCTCGCCCCGGATGAGCCCCGCTTGCACCAGGCGGCTGTCATCAATGGCGCGCTGCATCATCGGTCGCAGGGGCCCGCGCAGCCAGAGCGCCAGCGGAAAGCCGAACCCTTTCTTGGGCCGGCGCACCAGGGCGCGCGGGAAGTAGCGCTCGGCCAGCTTGCGCGTGACGTACTTGAGCCGCCGATGCCTGAGTTTCATGGCGGCCGGGATTCGCATCGCGAACTCGGCCACGCGACGGTCCACGAACGGGCTGCGCAGCTCCAGGCTATGCGCCATGGACATGCGATCGGTGATGGGCAGCTGGTTCTCGCTCAGCCGCGTCATGCAGTCGGCGTGCAGCATCCGGTCCAGCGTCTGCTCCGCGCAGCCGTCCTCGAAATACTGACGCAGCAGCCGCTCGCTCACGATGGTCCCGGCCTGGCGCCAGGCTTCATCCGTGAAGAGGCGCCGCTTGGCCTCGTGCGGAAACCGCAGGTAGGCGGCGCTGTGCGCATAGCGCTCGAAGCCGCTGCTGTCGGCCATCTCGTCGAGCCAGCGCAGCTTCGCGGTCAGGCTGTTGTAGCCGAAGCTGTCGGGAAGCGCCCGCACGAGCGGGCGCAGCAAGCCGTGGCGCAGCGCTCGCGGCAGGTGCGCGTAGGTGTCCGCCAACTCCTGCCCCTTGTAGCGATCGTAGCCGGCGAACAGCTCGTCGCCGCCGTCGCCGCCGAGAGCCACCGTCACGTGCCGTCGGGCGATCCCGGAAACGATGTAGACCGCCGCCCCGAACGGATCCACCGGTTCCTCGAGGGAGGCGACCATGCGTGGCGTGAGCTCGGCCAGGTCGGGCCTGGCCACTTCCTCGGTGTGGCGCGTCCCGTAGAGCTGCGCAACGACGCGGGCCCAGGGCAGCTCGCTCTGCGAGCTCTCGTCGACTCCGATGGCGAAGGTCGCGAGCGGCATGGACAGCGCACGACTGGCATGGGCGACGACGAGGCTCGAGTCGATGCCGCCTGACAGGAATGCGCCGAGTGGCACCTCGCTCATGAGGTGCTCGGGCACGACCTCCTTGAGCAGCGCGTCGAGGCGGTCCACCACCTCGCCCTCGTCCCAGGTGTGCTTGGGCTCGTAGCGCGGCGTCCAGAGTCGCTCGAACTGGACCCGGCCTTCCCGCACCCTCAGGGCGGTCGCTGGCGGCAGCTTGTGGACGCCCCTGAAGAACGTCGAATCACCGGGCAGGTAGCGCAGCGACATGTAGTGTGACAGCGTGGCCACGTCCAGTTCGCGGCCGAGGTCGGGGAGGGTCAGCAGGGCCTTTATCTCGGACGCGAACGCAAAACCGGCCGGCGTCTCGACCCAGAACAGCGACTTCTGCCCCAGCCAGTCGCGGACGAGCGTCAGACTGCGGTCACGTGCGTCCCACAGCGCAAATGCGAACATGCCCTCGAGCCGCCGGATGCCGGCCAGTCCTTCGATTTCGAGCAGCCGCAACAGCACCTCGGTGTCGCTGTGGGTTTCGAATCGGCAACCGCGCGTCTCGAGTTCACGACGCAGTCCCAGGTAGTTGTAGATCTCGCCGTTGAAGACCAGCGTGAGATGGCCGGCCCGGCCCTGCATCGGCTGGTGTCCCAGCGCGCGATCGATGATCGAAAGGCGGCGGACGCCCAGGCCCACGTGTCCTGTGACGTAGGTCCCCTCGTCGTCGGGCCCGCGGTGCACCAGCGCGGACACGAGCGGGCGCAGCCGCGCATCCACTTCGGCATCCGACACGGGCTCCCGGGGCAGGAAACCAGCAATTCCGCACATCGAATCGATTCCTCAAAATCCGGCCGGGGACGGGCCACAGGGCCGCCGCTCCGATACACTGTAGGCAATTCGAACCAGCGCCTGAACTGCGCATCCGTGACGGATTCCCCGAAAGCGCCGGAAAAATCGCGTACGGATTCATCCCACGGCAGGCGGGTCAGCTAGCCTAATGACGCCAATGTTCAGCCAAGCTACATCATCGCCGGGATATTCGCCGGTCCTTTGCAGGATTCCGGTGGACGCCCACGTGCATTTCCATGCCCGACATTTCGTTGCCGAGA
>DASTQG010000292.1:0-3445 GCA_035761885.1 Steroidobacteraceae bacterium
ACCGCGCTGCGAGATAGCGCCGACCGCGCTGCGAGATAGCGCCGACCGCGCTGCGAGATAGCGCCGACATGATAGTCTCGTGGCGCGGGGCACGGGCCCGCCCACGAGCGTCCGCTTCATGCGTCGAGTCGCGATCATCGCGGTGCTGGCACTGGCTGCCGCCGCCGCGTTCTGGTTCTATCAACCGCAGACCTCGGCACCGTCCCCGCAGGATGTCGCCGCCGTCACCCTCAACCGCGGCAACGGCCACGAGCCCGAGTCGCTGGATCCCCAGCGCAGCCGCACGGACAGCGAGCACATCATCCTGCGCGACCTCTACGAGGGGCTGACCTCGCTCGACGAACAGGCGCGCCCCGTGCCCGCCGCCGCGAGCGCGTGGACGGTCAGCCCCGATGGGCGCACCTACGAGTTCACGCTGCGCTCCGGCTTGCGCTGGTCCAACGGCGATCCGCTCACGGCCGAAGACTACGTGTTCGCGCTCCAGCGGCTCGTCGACCCCGCCACCGCTTCACCCTACGCGCAGATCGTGGACATGCTGGAAGGCGCCGGCGACATCACGGCCGGCAAGCGCGAGCCTCGCACGCTCGGCGTCGAGTCGCCCGAGGCGAATCGCATCGTCATGCGTCTGCGTGCGCCCGCGCCATATCTGCCCGGACTGCTCGCGCACCCGAGCACGTTTCCTGTGCATCGACCCAGCCTGGAACGCTTCGGCCGCGAGTTCACGCGGCCGGGAAACTCCGTTTCCAACGGCGCGTTCGTGCTCGAGGGCTGGTCGATCGGCTCGCATGTCACGGCGACCCGCAACCGATATTACTGGAACGACGCCAACAACCGCATCGACGCGGTGAAGTTCCACCACATCGCCGACCAGGCGGCGGAGCTGCGGCGCTACCGCGCGGGCGAGCTGGACATCACCTACGTCGTGCCGGGCGCGCAATTCCAGTGGGTGCGCGAGAATCTGCCCGACGAGCTCCACGTGTCGCCGCAACTCAGCACGTACTACTACGGCTACAACCTCTCCAAGCCGCCGTTCAAGGACAACGCGCCGCTGCGCCGCGCGCTGTCCATGGCGATCGACCGCGAGCGCCTGACGCAGCTCGTGACCGGGCGCGGCGAGCTGCCCGCGTACGGCTGGGTGCCGCAAGGTGTGGACCAATATTCCTCGCAATCGCCGCGCTGGGCCCAGCTCGATTCCGAGGAGCGCGTGGCCGAGGCCAGGCGCCTCTACGCGCAGGCGGGCTATTCCGAGCGAAAGCCGCTGCGCACGGAGATCCGCTACAACGCCGACGAGAGCCATACACGCATCGCGCTGGCGATCCAGGCGATGTGGAAGGAACACCTGGGCGTCGAGGCGACGCTGGTCGGTGAGGAATTCAAGGTTCTGCTGCAGAACATCAACCAGGCCGACGTGACGCAGGTGTTCCGCTCCAGCTGGATCGCGGACTACAACGACGCGTACACCTTCGCGCAATACCTCAAGAGCGATTTCGGCCTGAACCTGCCGCGCTATCGCAACACAGAGTACGACCGTCTCGTCAACCAGGCGGCCGCGGAGGTGGATCGCGCGCGCCGGCAGTCGCTGCTCGAGCAGGCCGAGGCACTGATGCTCGACGATCAGCCGATCATTCCGTTGTATTTCTACGTGAGCAAGCACCTGGTGAAGCCGTGGGTGCAGGGCTGGCGCAACAACGTGATGAACGTTCAGTACAGCAAGGACATGGCCATCAACGGCAGGAGCGGCACATGAGTGACTTCTACGATTTCGACCTGAAGGCGCTGGACGGATCGGCCGACCTGCTCGGACGCCTGCGCGGCAAGGTCACGCTGGCGGTGAACGTCGCGAGCCGGTGCGGCCTGACCCCGCAGTACACCGGGCTGGAAAACCTGCAGCGCGAGCTCGAGGGACACGATTTCACGGTGGTGGGCTTCCCCTGCAACCAGTTCGGCGCGCAGGAGCCGGGCACCGCACGGGAGATCCAGACGTTCTGCTCGACCACCTATGGCGTGACCTTCCCCTTGAGCGAGAAGATCGAGGTCAACGGGCCGGGCCGCTCGCCGCTGTATGCCTGGCTCACGTCGGACGCGAACGGCTATCCCGGCGACATCCAGTGGAACTTCGAGAAGTTCCTGATCGGCCGCGACGGTCGGATCGTGCGTCGCTATCCGCCCACCACCAAGCCCGAAGACAACGGGCTCATGCAGGACATTGCCGAAGCGCTCGAGTCGTGATGCCGTTGCAGCATCAACTCGTCGAGGGGTCACCGCTCACTCGCACTTCAGCGCGCGCCGCGCGTGGGCGCTGTTCTGGCCCCACAGGCGATCGGCGATCTGGCGCGTCTGCTCCTGCACGTAGGGCGACACCGCGCGCTCGCGGTCGCGCCACGTGAGGATACTGATGCGTGCGTACTCCGAGGCTCCGTAGCAGCCCGCTTCGTTCAATCGGTCCCGGAACTCAGACCAGCCCGCGCGTTCCTCGCTGGTGAGATTCTCTTCGGCGAGAAGTCTCTCCAGTGCTTCGAGATCTCCAGTGGCCGCAGCCTCGCGCACCAGCCGGGCCGCGCTCTGCGGGTCCGGGGGCAGGTTGTTGCAACCCTGCGCCTGGCACTCTGCCAGCAGCAGCTTGCCGGTCGATGAATCGCGTGCGGCCACGTCCAGCCAGAACTTCATCCGGCCCGCATTGCGCTGCGCCGAGGCGGTGTCGCGCCGATAGTGCTGAACCAGGTCGAGCTGCGCCGGCAGGTGGCCGAGCATCGCCGCCGAGGTCCAGAGCTTCACGCGCTCCTCGACGTCGGTGGTCACCTCGGCCAGCCGCCGCAGGCTCGCTTCGTGACCCGCGGCGGCCGCGGACTTCAGGCGTTCGGCGATTGCCGTGCGCTGAAAGTTCGCTTCGCCGCAGGACCGCGCCGCGGCTTCCACGGCCTGCTGGCGTGCGCGCAGCGCCAGCTCGACGTGCGCGCGTCGCTCAGCCGGCAGGTCGCGCGCGGCAGTCCGCCACTCGTTGCCTTCGAGCTGCAACAGGAACTCCGAATCGGTGCCCGAGCATTCCTGCAGCAGCGACAAGAGGACGTTCGCATCGGCATCGCCCCCGGCTGCGCGCGGCTCGAGCGCTCTGGCCGCCTGCGCAATGTCGCCGCGCGCGAGGAGAGCCAGCGTGGCACTGTCGATCTCGACCCCATCGAGGTCGGAGCGGACTTCGGCCCGCATGAGCTGCGCGGCGAAACGTTCGTCCTCGGCGCTCAGCGGAGCAGGCGGTGGTGCTTCAGGCGCCACCGGCCTTGCGCTCACCGCTGGCGCTTCCTCTTCGACGGGAGCGACGTGCGGCGGCGAAGGTGCGACCTGTTGCGATTCGCGTGCAGCGAAGATCCACCACGCCGCTGTACCGAGTGCTGCGAGCACGATCACCAGGAGCACGCTGCGGGCACGCGGACCCGCCGGCGGGTCAGGT
>DASTQG010000293.1:0-2182 GCA_035761885.1 Steroidobacteraceae bacterium
GGCTTCTACCTCTCGCACCCGGATGCGCGTTATTTCGCGGTGGGCAAGATCGACCTGGACCAGGTGCAGAACTACGCGAGCCGCAAGGGCATCTCGCTCGAGGAAGCGCAGCGCTGGCTGGCGCCGAACCTCGGCTACGACGCCGACAGCGAAACCGACGCCGACGCGGCATAGGACGGTGCCGGGTTTGCGTTATTTGCATCCCGGCAAATAACGCCAATAACGCACACCCGGCACCACGCGTCAGCGAATCACGCGCGCGCCTTTGCCCGTCATGATCGCTTCGACTTCCTTGGCGTTGACCATCGACGTGTCGCCGGGCGTCGTCATCGCGAGCGCGCCGTGCGCGGCGCCGTATTCCACAGCGGCTTGCGGTCCCTTGCCTTCGAGGACACCGTACGCCAGCCCCGAGGCGAAGCCGTCACCGCCGCCCACGCGATCGTAGATCTCCAGGTCCTCCCGCGTCGGCGCGGCATAGAACTGCCCGCCCGCATACAGGATCGCGCCCCAGTCGTTGATCGAGGCGGTCTTCGCGTTGCGCAGCGTGGTCGCGGCCACCTTGAAGTTCGGGAATTCCTTCACCGCCGTGGCGATCATCTTCTTGAAGTTGGCCGGATCGATGTTCGAGATGTGCTCGTCGAGCCCTTCCACCTCGAACCCCAGGCACGCCGTGAAATCCTCTTCGTTGCCGATCATGACGTCGACGAGCTTCGCGATGTGGCGATTGACCTTCTGCGCGCCTTCCTTGCCGCCGCGGCTCTTCCACAGCGAGGCGCGATAGTTGAGGTCGTACGACACGACCGTGCCGTACTTGCGCGCGACTTCCAGCGCCTCGATCACCGTCTCGGCGGTTCCCGGCTCGAGCGCCGCGAAGATTCCGCCGGTGTGGAACCAGCGCACGCCCTCTTCGCCGAACAGCTTCTCCCAGTCGATCTCGCCGGGCCTGAGCTGCGACGCCGCCGAATGCCCGCGATCCGAGCAGCCGAGCGCGGCGCGCACGCCGAAGCCCTTCTCCGTGAAATTCAGCCCGACGCGCGTGTTGCGCCCCAGGCCGTCGAACTCGCGCCAGATCACGTGCGACATGTCCACGCCGCCCTGCATGATCAGGTCCTCGACCAGCCAGCCGAGGTCGTTGCGCGGCAGCGCGGTGACCACCGTCGAGCGCCGGCCCCAGCACTTTCGCATCGCGCGCGCGACGTTGTATTCGCCGCCGCCCTCCCACACCTGGAAGCTGCGCGCGTTGCGCACGCGGCCGAAGCCGGGATCGAATCGCAGCATCACCTCACCGAGCGCGGCGCAATCCCAGCGCGTTTCTTGCGCCGGCCGGATCTTCAGGACGGAGTCGCTCATGGTGCTCTACTTCCCGCGGATGGTGCGGATCAGCTGCACCGTGGCGCGCACGCGCGCCTCGATGCCCGCGTAATCCTGCTTGTCCAGCAGTTCCTTCGTGATCAGGTTGGTGCCCATGCCGACGCAGGCGACGCCCGCGCCGAACCACTTGCGCAGCGATTCCTCGGTGCAGTCGACACCGCCCGTGGGCATGATCCGCGTCCACGGGCAGGGGCCGAGGATCGCCTTGACGAACTCGGGGCCGCCGACCGAGGCGCCCGGAAAGATCTTCACGATTTCGCAGCCGAGCTCCTCGGCCTGGCCGATTTCCGACGCGCTGCCGCAACCCGGGCTGTAGGGAATCTTGCGCCGGTTGCACACCCTGGCGACGTCGGGATTCAGCAGGGGACCGACGACGAAACGCGCACCGTTGGCGATGTAGATGCCCGCGGTCGGCGCATCGACGATCGAGCCCACGCCCATGATTACGCTGGGATCCGCGGCGGCGAAATGCCGCGTCACCTCGTAGAACGTGTGCGCCGCGAACTCGCCGCGGTTGGTGTATTCGATGCATTTGGCGCCACCGTTGGCGCAGGCCTGGATGACGCGAATGCAGGTCTGGGCGTCCGGGTGGTAGAAGACGGGGATCACGCCCTGGTCGATCAGCGCCGCGAGCACGGCCATGCGGTCTTTCAGCATCCCTCAACCTCCCAGCGGGAACAGTGGAACGGGGGCGTCTGTTGCGCCCGTACTACGCATATTGCCCATCGCACTCGACCTCTGATAGCCTCGCGTTGCCACCGGTGTCATGTTTTGCTCGGTTAATGCTACCGGTGTCATTGGGAATCAGAAA
>DASTQG010000294.1:0-4326 GCA_035761885.1 Steroidobacteraceae bacterium
CCGCGGACGTCGGCCTGCGCAACGATCTTTTCCTCACCGTGCCTCGCGGCCAGGCCACCAAGCTGCGCGGGACGGTCACGCTCACGCCGGACCTGGTCGCGCCCATACCTGCCGCCACTGCTGTCGGTGAGCTGCAGGTGATCCTCGATGACACGGTGATCGCGCGCCGTCCGCTGCATCCTTTGAAGGATGTCGAGCGTGGCGGTATCTGGCGTCGCGCGATCGACAGCGTGTGGCTGTGGTTCGAGTAGACCGGGCTCCCGTGACGGTGGACTGAACCGACATGGCCGACCCGCTGCCGATCGCATATCTCAACGGCGAGTTCCTGCCGCTGCGCGAAGCGCGCGTCTCCCCGCTCGATCGCGCATTCCTGTACGGCGATGCGGTGTACGAGGTGATGCCGGTCTATGCCGGGCGCGTTTTCCGCTTCACCGAGCACTTCGACCGCCTGGACCGCAGCCTGCGCGAGATCCAGATGGAACCCGTGTACGAGCGCGCTCGCTGGGCGCAGGTTTGCCAGGAGCTCGTCAAGCGCAACGGCGCCGGGGACATGTACATCTACGTGCAGGTGACGCGCGGCGCGGAGTTCGGCCGCAACCATGCGCCACTGCCGCGTATCGAGCGCACCGTGTTCTGTTTCGCCGCGCCGCCGGTCGTGCCGGCGCCGGAGAAGCTCGAGCGCGGCGTGCAGGCCGTGACCGCGGCGGACAACCGCTGGGCGCGTTGCGACGTGAAGTCGACGGCATTGCTCGCGAACGTGCTGCTCAAGCAGCTCGCCGTCGACGCGGGCGCGCACGAAACGATCATGCTGCGCGACGGCATGCTCAGGGAAGGCTCCTCCACCACCGTGCACGTCGTGATCGGCGGCGAGATCCGCACGCCACCGCGCTCGCAGCAGATCCTGCCGGGCACCACGCGCGACGTGGTGGGCCAGCTCGCGGCGCGCGCGGGCATTCCCTTTCGCGAATGCGAGATCAGCGAGGCGGAACTGCGCTCCGCGGAGGAGGTCTTCATTGGCGCGGCGACGTTCGGCACGCTCGCGATCACCACGCTCGACGGCAAACCCGTCGGCACCGGCGCGCCGGGCCCCGTATGGAAGCGCGTGCGCGCGCTGTTCGAAGACTACAAGCGCGAGCTGGCGGGCAAACCGATCGAGGAATCATGAGCGGCGCGGGCGAGAACGGAACGCAGAAGGACTTGCTCACGTTCCCCTGCGACTTCCCCGTGAAGGTGCTGGGCCGCACGGGCGAGGAGTTCCGCGTGCACGCGCGCGAGATCGTCGAGCGGCACATGGGCGCCCTGGCGCCGGATCGCATCACCGAGCGGCTGAGCCGTGACGGCAACTACCTCGCGATCACTTATCACCTCACGCCCCAGAGCCGCGAGCAACTGGACGCGCTGTATCGCGAGCTCAGCGCCAGCGATTCCATCGTGATGGCGCTGTAAAAGGGGACAGTCCCCTTTTCTCCCGGGCCGTTGCGTCGCATAGTTCGGCCATGTCCCACTCCCTCGTGTGCTGGAAGTGCGGCGCCTCGCTCGCGGCGCTGTCCCTGCCGATGCGCCGGCTCGACATCTGCCCGCGCTGCTCGGCGGAGCTGCACGTCTGCCGCATGTGCGTGGAGTACGACACTTCGAAGGCGAAGCATTGCCGCGAGCCGACGGCCGAAGAGGTGCGCGAGAAGGATCGCGCCAACTTCTGCGACTTCTACAAGCCGCGCGAAAAGGCGTATACGCCACCCGACCTCGCGTCGCTCGGCGCTTCGAAAGCCGGGCTGGATGCGTTGTTCGGCGGTGGCGCCAAGCCGGCCGCGCCCGCGACGGACGAGGCGCGGACCCCGCTCGACGATCTCTTCAGGCCGCGCAAGCCCTGAGTAGCGCCCGGCCTCGCTGATTCAGTCATCCACCATGCTGTCGATGCCTACCACACGCAGGTCGGCGCCGCTTCCCTGCGCGAACACGGCCACGGTCTCGTAGGGCGCGTGCCGCAGACGCGCCAGCGCCACCAGGTATTTCTCGCCGTCCATCTCGAACGTCGCCAGCATGAACGGCGCCCCGGATTCATCGATCGGCAGCAGCGCGTCCTCGATGCCCTTGTAGGCTACGTTCGCGTCCTTCGTCGCATTCAGCAGGGTCACCAGAGTTTCGGGAGACGGGGGCTCCGAGCCGTGCAACGCGTCGGCGACGTCGCCGTGCTCGCGAACCCTCCACAACTCCAGCAGCAGCATTGCCAGCTCGGGACTCACCGGTCGCGGCGCGACACCCGGACGCGGCGGTCCGAACGGGTAGCGAAAGCGCTTGACGTCGATCATCGAACCGACCAGCGCCGGGCGCTCGGAACGCGCCTGCCACTGTTCGAAGAAAGCCAGCATGAAACCTTCCTCGGCGGACTTGCCGAGGGCTTCCCGATTGCTCGGCCGGCCGATCGTCACCGCCGCCACGTCGTCGTACGGCTTCCCCCGCGGCAGCGAGATGTGCTTCAGGAATCGCGTGTCCTTGAATCCCTGCGACACGAACCAGGTGCGCTTCTGTTCCTTCGTGCGCGCACCGATGAACGCCTGGACGTGCGTGAGCAGGTCGCCGGAGAAGGTCCTGGTGCACTTGCGGCCGGCCGTGCGCTGCGCGTACTCGCACAGACGATCGAACGTCGCGTTCGCCATCGCGAGCGCATCCTTCGGATAGCGATACGTGTGATCGGCATCGTGCCTGCGCCAGCCGCCGCGCGCCGCGGGATGACCCCAGGACAGCTCCTCGTTGCACAAGGGTTTCAGCGGCGGGTCGGGAATCCCCTGATGGGACCAGGAATCCTCATACGGATGCAGCCCTTCGCCGAAATTGCCCAGGCTCACCTCCGGGTCCCTGGCGGGGTGTGTGATCTCGTCGCGAATTCCCCGCAGAGCTTCGTAGCTTCCCGGACTCACGGCGCGGTCGGCGGGCGGCGCGGGCAGCTCGGCATCCCCGGGAAAGTGAATCTTCTGCACCTGTCGTGACCCGATCGCATCGCGCCGCAGACACGCATACCAGGCCACGAGCCTGGTCGCGCTCATCCAGGTGTGGTCCACCCAGACGGCGTGGTTAGCGACGACTGCCGCCTGCGCCTGATCGAAACCGGCCTGAAGAGTGAGCCAGTGGGACAGGCCGAAATGCGTATCGTCCTCGTAGGCCAGTAAATCGGCGGGCGCGACGATGAATACCAGCGAAGCGCTGATGAAGACGCGAGCGATGCAACGCACGGCTGCCTCCCCTGGCGTGGCTTGTTGTTGTTTCCGGCGGGCGTCAACCTACGCCCGCACCGGCCTGCGGATCAACCGGAGCTACGTCTCATCCTTCGAAAGCGGCTGCAGCGAATCGCGCAGGAGCTTTTCGAGGTCCACGCCGTGGCTCGGCTGCTGCCCGAGGCGCTCGTATCGGTATTTTCCCTTGACGAGGCGATTGAGGAACCGCCCCTTGGACTTCACCCGCGCAAGCCAGTCGTAAACCTCGCGCTCCACGCCGAAGTAGCGATACTCGCCCGACGAGGTGTACGCCACATCGAGTGTCTGGTTCGCTTCGTCGTAGCGAATCCAGGCGATGCCCCTCGAATTGACCAGCTCCATTGGCACCCCTCGCTCCCGGCTACGCCGCCGACGCGCGACTCTGCAGCAGGTGCTGCGTCACGAGCGGCTCCAGACGCTTCGCGACTTCGTCGAAACTCCCCACCGCCGCGAGGTCCGCGAGCTTCACCACCTGCAGCCCCTCGTACCCGCACGGATTGATGCGTGAGAACGGCTCGAGGTCGTTCACCACGTTCAGCGCGAGGCCGTGGTAGCTGCAGCCGCGCCGTACGCGCAGGCCGATGCTCGCAAGCTTGCGCCCCTCGACGTACACGCCCGGCGCATCGCGACGGCCGACCGCCTCGATGCCGTAGGCTGCCGCGAGCTCGATCACCGCGTTTTCGAGGCGCACCACGAGCTCACGGATCCCGATCCCCAGCCGCCGCAGGTCGAGCAGCGGATACAGCACGAGCTGGCCGGGACCGTGGTAGGTGACCTGTCCGCCGCGATCCACGTTCACCACGGGAATGTCGCCGGGGGCGAGCACGTGCTCGCGCCGGCCGTTCATGCCGAGCGTGAAAACAGGCGGATGCTCGAGGAACCAGATTTCGTCGGCGCTCGCCGGGCCGCGCTCTTCCGTGAGCTTCTGCATCGCGCGCCAGGTGGGCTCGTACTCCACGCGGCCGAGGTGACGGATCACGGGCCTGGAAAAGGGGACATTCACAATTTCCATCGCGCGATCACCCTCCTTCGCTCATCGGCGGCATGGAAATTGTGAATGTCCCCTTTTCACAGC
>DASTQG010000295.1:0-10381 GCA_035761885.1 Steroidobacteraceae bacterium
GGGAGGTTCAGGGTGACGCCGCGCGTGACACGCGTGGCCAGGTCGACTTCGCGGGGCAGGACCTCGGAGTAGGCCGGCACCAGCAGCACGTCGTCGAAAGTGAGGGCTTCTTCCAGGATCCGCATTCCCGCCCCTCGAAAAATAAAAGTGCGCGATTGTACGCGTGCGCCCTGCGAGGGTAAACCCGGTTTAAAATGGCTCAATGGAGAACCTCGGCCTGCCCTTCGATGCCCCGGCCCGCGACGTCTATACCGTCTCGCGCCTGAACCGGGAGGCCCGGATCCTCATCGAGCGCGGCCTGGGCTTCATCTGGGTGCAGGCCGAGATGTCGAACCTGTCCCGCCCCTCCTCCGGGCACTGGTATTTCTCGCTGAAGGACGGCGATGCGCAGGTGCGCTGTGCCATGTTCCGGCAGCGCAACGTCCTGTGCCAGGCAACCCCCCGCGACGGCCTGCTGGTGCTCGCGCGCGTGCGTGTGAGCCTGTACGAGCCGCGCGGCGAGTTTCAGCTCGTCGTGGAGCACCTGGAGGAAGCCGGCGAAGGGGAACTGCGGCGCCGGTTCGAGCTGCTCAAGGCGAAACTGAAGCGTGAAGGCCTGTTCGAGGCCGCGCGCAAGCGTCCCCTTCCGGCCCTGCCCCGCCGCATCGGCATCGTGACATCGCCGACCGGCGCGGCGCTTCGGGACATTCTCAACATCGCGCGCCGCCGGTTTCCGGCCGTGAGCCTGCTGATCTATCCGGTTCCGGTGCAGGGCGGCGCCGCGGCGGGGCAGATCGCGGCCGCTATTGCTGCTGCTTCCCTGCGCGCCGAATGCGACGTGCTCATCGTGGCGCGCGGCGGCGGCTCGCTCGAGGACCTGTGGGCCTTCAACGACGAGCGCGTGGCGCGTGCGCTCGCAGCCTGCCGCATTCCGACCGTCAGCGGCATCGGGCACGAGGTGGACTTCACGATCGCCGATTTCGTCGCCGACGTGAGGGCGCCGACACCTTCGGGGGCGGTCGAGATCGCCCTGCCCGATCAGCGCGAGTGGCTGGAACGTCTGACCGTACTGCGTCGGCGCTGCGCGGTCACGGTGCTGCGACGGGTCGCAGAGTGCAACCAGAAACACGATTGGCTGCGCGGGCGGCTGTGGCAGTGTCATCCCGGCGTCGTGCTTGCACACCAGGCCCAGCGTCTCGACGATTTCGAACAGCGCCTGCGGCACCTCGCGCGCGGTGCGCTCGAGCGGCGCGCGGCACGATTGCACGCGGCGCGAAGGCACCTGTGGCAGCTCTCGCCCGCAGCGCGGCTGCGTGAGCTGGTGAGCCGCCGGCTGCATCTCAGCATGCGCCTCTCGGCGAGCATGCGCCGCACACTCGACGAGGCGCGCGGCCGGCGCGATGTCGTGGTGCGCGCCCTCAATGCCGTGAGCCCACTCGCAACGCTCGAACGCGGCTACGCAATCGTCACGCGCGCGGGGGACGGCACCCTCGTGCGCGACGCGGCAAAAGTGAGCCAGGGCGAACGCATCCGCGCGCGGCTGATGAGCGGTGAGATCGAAGCGCGCGTGGAAAGCACGCGCCCCAAGGACGGGAGCGAATGATTTACGGCTCGCTCATCTCCTCGCTCGGCGCAGGCCTGCTCGGCCTTGCAACGCTGACCGCTGCCAATACCGCGAAGAACACGCTGGAAGCTGCTTCTTCGCTGACGCTGCCCGCGCCGCGGCCGGTGCCGGGTGGACTCGTCGTGCTCGAAGTCGGGGATGCGATGCGACCCGCGCCACGCGTGGAGTTCATGGGCCATCGCGCGATGGTCCTGGCGAACGACGGGAAGTGGCAGGCGCTGGTCGGCATCCCTCTCGCGGCAGAAGTCGGCAAGCATACCGTGGCCGTTCGGGAGGGCGATGCGCCGCCGCGGCACGTCGTAATCGACGTCAAGCCGCACAAGTACGCAACGCAGCGGCTGAAGGTCGCGCCGAAGCACGTCGACCTTTCCGCCAAGGATCTCGAGCGCGTGGAACAGGAGCGGCCGCGCATCGATGCGGCGCTCGAGCATTTCAGCGAAGCCGCACCGCCGACGCTGGTCTTGCAACCCCCGGTACCCGGGCCACGCTCGAGCTCATTCGGGCTGCGGCGCTACTTCAACGACCAGCAGCGCAATCCGCACAGCGGCATGGACATCGCGGCCAACACGGGAACTCCGATTCTCGCCCCCGCGCCGGGAGTGGTCGTGGAGACGGGCGATTTCTTCTTCAACGGCAAGACGGTTTTTCTCGACCACGGTCAGGGTCTGGTCACGATGTACTGCCACCTGAGCGAGATCGACGTGCAGAACGGCCAGCGGGTCGACACCGGCCAAGTGATCGGCAAGGTCGGCGCGACCGGCCGCGTCACCGGCGCACACCTGCACTGGGGCGTGAGCCTCAACCGCGCGTTCGTGGATCCCGCGCTGCTGTTGCCACCCGCCGAGTGAATCGCACTCTCGGGTCACAGCGTTCGTCGTTGTCGCGCGCAAGCCGCACTCACCGATACGAAATATTGCGAACGCAGCTCCTTCAGCCGAACGCTCCGACGCAGTGCCTCCTCCTGGATCGAGCGAAACGTGCCAGTCCAAGCATCAGGAACAGCACAGAGAGCAGATCCACGGAACCGCCACCACTGTCAGCACCACCGCCACTGCCGTTATCCGGAGACGACGGCAGCGGGGCCGGAGGCTGCGCGACCGTCGCCGGCACGCCGGTCGGCGTCAGGAAATAGCTGGCCCCATCCTCGCCACGGGCGATGATCAGGCCCGAGTCGAAGATCTTGGTCGCGAACGTCAGTGTCAGCAGGCCCTTGCGCGGATCATCGTCGCTTATCAACTCGTCCAGAGTCGCAACCCTTCCCTCCTGCCATATCGTCGCCCGATCAAACCTCGGACCGCCCTGGTTCCCATGGACGCTAGAGTGGCCGACGACCTGGCTGTTGTTGTTGATGCTTACGGCAGACGCAGACTCGGCCCGGTCGGGTGGCAGGAAGATTTCTCCCCCGTCATGCAACAGGACGGCCGTTTTTACTTCCGTTATGTCGCCTGGCTCCTGATGGTCAAAGAAGTGAAAGTTCACGATGACCTCGTCCCGGTCGTTAACGTCCACGGCGCGACTCGTTGTTTTCGGCTCTATCGGCCCCAGAGGCATGACCTCGCCGTTGCGCCACATGACGGCGCGGAAATTCACCTCCCCCACGATCACGCCGTTGTCGTTGATGGCCAGAGCATGGGCGATCGTGAATGGCAGACAATCCATGAGGAGCTCGAGGAACGTGGTTCGCCCGTTCTCCCAGAGAAATGGCCGATCGGTTTCCCCGACCACCTGCGTATCCCCGATCACCTGCCCACGGTTGTTGAGATCAGTGACGATCCCGGAAATGCCGAGATCCCTGATTTGCCCTCCCTCCCAGAGGACGGCGGGACCAACCAGGTTCCCTGACGCGTCCTGAATGACGCTGATGCCGGCAACCTGAGCGAAGTCATTGATGGCAACCGCATTCGTGTGGGGCGATGCACCCCCCATCAGATCGTCGAGATTGATCACCATGCCGTCCCTCACGAGGACGGCGCGTATCTGGCCAGAATCAAGTCGTTGGGACCCGACCATTTCGCCCTGAGCGTTGACATCGCTGATGACGATATTGGGGCCGACAACCTCGTCCATTCGGGCCACGCGATAAGTGTCGAAGTTGGTCTGTGCATGCGCGGCGGTGGTCAGCGCGAGCGCGAGCATTGGAAGATGCAACCAGCGCAGGTATCTCATGGCGATCCCTCCATGGATGTGCGGACAGCCAGGCAGGGCCTCCCTGGCCTGTGTGCGGCGCAACCTCGCTAACAGGGGGATCGCAGCGAAGAGCCCGTGAGGGTCTGGTTACGTCGATAACAAGGTGGGCAACGGTCGGGGTGCGAAGTTCACGCTGCGATGCAGGCTCACGTGTTCACGTCCGCGAGGCCGATGCCGCAGCTGCAACTCTTGCTACAGGTCGAGTCCCAGCGCCTTCTCGCGCCGCACGTACCACTCGCCCGCTTCGCGCTCGAACACCGAGCAGCGGGTCATGTCGCCACCGTAGATGTGCAGCGAGATGGCGGTCTCCCCGCCGGGGTTGCTGATGCGGTGATACTCGTGCGGGGGAATGAGGCAACCCGCGCTGCCCTTGCCGGCCTGGAACGAATTGCGCTTCTCGAAACGGAAACGCTCATCTTCGCGCGCCACCAGCTCGTACTGCTGCACGTCGATCTGGCCTTCCCACACGCCCTCGACGCACCACATGCCGCCGTGATCGTGCAATGGCGTCGCCTGTCCGGGACCCCACGTCATCGCCACGACGGAATAGCCGCGGCGGTCGTCGCGATGCACCAGGCGGCGCGCGTAATGGTCCTGGGGAGCGTTGCGGAACTCGTCCGGCAATCGCACCGTGCCGGAGCGGATCACGGCGCACAGGCCGGAGCGCAGCTCATCGACGATCTTCTCGACGTCACCTTGCGCGACGGCCTTCTCGGCCATCGCGATCAGATTTTCTGCGCCGGCCACGTTCATGGCGGCCATTCTAACAGGGCCGCGGCCCGCGCAAATGCGCGGGACGCCTGGCGAGGAGCAAGGAGTCGGGATTTCCGGCGCTTACGGAGCGGTCGGCGGCGCCGAGAAGGCCAGATCCGCGAGCTTGGTGCGCATCTGTTCGCCCACGAACGTCTGCGGCTGGGACGGTTTGAAGTCCTCCCGCTGCTCGCGCGCCGTCACGACCTCGCGCGCCTTGTCCACGGCCTCGAGCAGTGACGCGCTGGTGGGCAGCGCATCACGGAACAGCGCTTCGCCGTAATAGGTCAGGTCGCGATCATCGCGGCAGCCGAAGGACTGGCGATCCGCGCTCGCGGCCGTTACCACCACGGTGTGCTCGTCCTTGAGCTGATCCACGAAGCTGCCTGAGTAGCACGCGGAGATGATCACGACGCGCCACTTGATGCCCGAGTTGCGCAGTGCATCGGCCAGCGCGCTCGCGGAAAGGTCCTGCAGCGCCCAGCCCTTCTGGAACACGGCGAGCTTCGCGCTGCGCGTGCCGTGAGAGGTGAGGAACAGCACCAGCACGTCCTCTTCCGGGTTCATCACCTGGCCGAGTTTCTCCAGCGTGAAGCGCAGCCCCGGGCCAGTGGCGATCGGCGTGTCGCCCTCGGCTTTGGGTGCGTTGACCAGCGCGATGGAGCGGCCGTCGATGTCGAGCTTGCGACCGAGCGCATCGCGCGCGTACGCAACCTCGGTTGCGAACACCGACTGCTTGCCGTCGCCGGCAAATCCGAGGAAATAGATGTCCGTCTGGCCGTCGCGCTGCGGCTCGAGCTGCGCGAGCGCGGACTCGATCTGCAGCGGCTGGCGGAACATGAGCTCCTCGGCCTGCACGACCTGGGCGCCGGCATCGTCGCGCGCCTTCCACAACGCGGGCTTCGAGAATACTGTCTGGCCGAACGCGAGCCAGGTCACGCCCGCGACCGCAACACCGGATGCGAGTGCGATCGGCACGCTGCTGCCCAGCACCAACCTGACGATGCGCGCCAGGTAGAGAGCCGAGAGCACCGTCACTGCGATGCCAATCCATGGAGCTGCCGGCGTGCCGCGGCTGAAATGCACCGCGGGCAGCACGATCAGGAAGTATCCCGGCAACATCGCGGCCAGCGCGGTTAGCGCGAGTGCCGCGCCGTCGGGATCGCGACCGGCCGGCGAAAGCCAGAGCAAGGCGCACGCGAACACCACGGCGAGCCAGGAGATCTGGGCGACGCCCGCCCAGGCGAATTGCGCATCGCCACCCGCGACGAGGCGATCGAACACCATCCAGATCGCGCCGGCGAGACCGCCGAGGAGTACTACTTGCCTGAGCGAGGGATACAGGTCGTGCGGTGCAACGGGGAGGAATACGAGGAGCTTCAGGCCCGAGACGAGGTTCTTCAGCAGCGTTGTAAGAAATCCCATGGTGCCCTTCCTTGAGCAAGACCGCGACTGCAGCTGTCGTGACGCTGAAAGGCGACAGGCGGCGGAAGAAATGGTTCAAGAACGGTGCTCAATACTTCGGGTCTATCCGCGCCGGTTGCATCTCGCGCTGGAGCTGTTTCTGGAAGATCGTCGGCCCGACCCACGTATAGATGCAGAACGCGAGCCACGTGAGCTGCATCGGCAGTTGCGCCGATTCGTAGCCCAGGTCGCCGGCGAGCATGACGCCGACGCGGTAGAGCACGAAAAGCCCCATGAGCATCAGCACGCGGCGCGTTGCTGAGCCCGTGCCGACGAAGGAATTGAACCGCCACCACAGGCCGAGGAACAGGCTCTGTCGCGCCTTCACGGCGCCGAGGAGCGCTATGCCACCGGCGTGCAGCGGGTTCTCGCGCAGCACCAGCAGTGCGTGCTCGCGAGCGTCGGCCACCTTTCCGGACCGCAGCAGCAGGTGCCCCATCACCAGCAACGCATCGGCGTTCTGCGGGTCGAGCTCGAGCGCCCGCCGGGTCGCCGCATCGGCGCGGTCGAACTCACCCAGCTGCAGATGGTGATCGGCGATCGTCGCCCAGCAGTCCGGGTCGTCGGGCGCGAGCTCGCGGGCCTTCTCGAGCAGCGGCACGGCTTGGGCGTGCTTGTCCCACAGTTGATAGAGGCGCGCGAGCGCCAGCAGGTAGGACTCGCTGGTCGGATCGAGCGCGATCGCCTGGCGCAAGTGATTCTCCGCCACCGCGAAGCGGCGCTGCGCCTGCTGGGTGATCGCCATGGCGTAGTGCGCGAGCGGCGATTCCGGCTCCAGAGCAAGAGCGAGTCGTGCCTCGTGCTCGGCGGCGTGGATGCGCCGCTCGTCGTGCAGGCACAGCGCCAGCAAGGCGTGCGCACCCGCATGGTCCGCATCCACGGAGAGCGCCCGGCGCAACGATTCGATTGCACCGCGCAGGTTCTGGTGGGAAATCTGCTGACGCGCGCGTTCCAGGTGCTGTTCGATCTCGCGCGACATCAGGACACCATCGTGCGCCACAACGGATGGTCGACCGCGGCGATCACGTACCGGTTCAGGAAAAGCGCGGAGAGCACGACGATCGGCAGCCCGTTCTGCGGCTTGCCGCCGAAGTACTGGTACAGGTCGAAACCGGTCTGCTGCTGGAAGTAGATCCAGTAGCCGACCGCGAGCTTCCACAGGATCACGGTGAGGAACGCGTACTTCATTCCCACTTCGGGGATCACGCCGGCGTCGCCCGCGCCCACCATGAGCAGCGCAATGACTGGCGCGCCCAGCAGCAGCGCGACGGTGAGTGCCAGCTCGCGTTGCCAGTTCGGTCCGCGCAGGAACCAGGCGTTGATCGCGAACAGCGCGGCTCCGAGCCAGGCGCCGCCCACCATCAGCCCGAGCAGCGCCCAGAAAGGATCGACGATCAGGCCGCGCTGCGCTCCACCGACCGGCTCGTCGCGAATCTGGTACGTCGCACTCACGGATGGCCCCCGTGCCGTTCCATGAAAGCGAGCACGTCGTCGTATTGACCGCCCTCGTTGGAGTAGCGCGCGTAGTTGCGCGCCGTGGTGAGCCATTCGATCGTGGTCGGCTTGGCGGCGGTGTAAGCGCGTTTCAGATGTTCGACCGTGAGCGGCGTCTCGCGCCCCGCGGCGATCGATTCCTCGATCGCCTCGTCCACGGCGGAGTTCACCAGCTCGCGCAGGTCCGCGCCCGAGAATCCCGGTGTCATTTCCGCGATCTCGCGCAACGGCAGGCGCCCGGCGGTCGGGCGCTCCGCGAGCAAGGCGCCGAGGATCGATTCACGCGCCGCCTTGTCCGGCGGCGGCACGAACATCACGCGATCGAAGCGGCCCGGGCGCCGGAACGCGGGATCGACCGCCCACGGGACGTTGGTCGCGCCCATCACCAGCACCCGCTGGTTGTTCTGCGCAAAGCCGTCGAGCTCGGAGAGGAACTGGCTCACGAGCTTCGATGACGTCGCCTCGCGCGAGTACTGCCGCTTGCCGCCGAGCGCCTCGATCTCGTCGAAAAAGAGCACCGCGGGCGTGGTGCGCCGCGCCTGCTCGAAGAGCGCGTGCAGCTTGCGCTCGGATTCCCCGATGTACATGTCGAGCACGTCGCTCACGGCGACGTTGTAGAACTTCGCCCCGCACTCGCCGGCGGTGGCGCGCGCGATCAGGGTCTTGCCGCAACCCGGCGGGCCGTACAGAAGGATGCCGCCCCCTGCCTTGCGCTTGAAACGATCGAACAGCGAGGGCTTCTGGAACGGCAGGACGATGCGGCGCTGGATCTGCTTCTTGACCTCGTCGAGCCCGCCCACGTCCGCGAACGTCACGCGCTGGGTTTCCGGATGCAGCAGGCGCACGACTTCGCTCTCGTCGGTGTCGTCGTTCGCCTCCTGCGTCACGCGCTGCTGCTGCTGTTGTTGCTGGCGGCGCGCGGCGTCGAGACGAATCACCTGCTCGTTGAGCTCCGCTTCCAGCGCGCGGTCCTCGAGTGCCGGATTCGCTTCGACGGCTCGACGATACGCTTCCAGTCCCCGGCGGCGATCGCCCGCCGTCAGCAGGGCACGGGCCTTGAGAAGGAGCGTGGCGCCCTCCTCGCCCGCGAGCACCTCGACCGCGGCATTCGCATTCCCCGCCAGCAGGTGGAGCCGCGCGAGGTCGCGACGCTCCGCCTCCGCCCAGGAGGTCGGGTCGAAGTTCGCTTGCGCCAGGATCTCGCGGGCCGCTTCGGCATCGTCACGCTCGAGGCACGCGCGCAATACCACGAGCGCGAGCTCGCGGTTGCCGGGTGTCGCGGCCAGCGCGCTGCGCAGCGACGCGAAGACAGCGTCATCCATGCAGCGTGGCCACGAACTCGCCGATGGCGGGTCTGAAACGCTCCATGTCGACGAGGAAGGAATCGTGTCCCTGGATCGAGGCGAGCGGCGCGAACTTCGTGTCCACGCCCGCGCGCACCAGGCCTTCGGCGATCTCGCGCTGGCTGGCGGGCGGGAACAGCAGGTCGGTCTCCACCGCGATCACGAGCGCGCGCTGCAGCCGGCAGCGCGCGAGCGCGGCGTCCACGCTGCCGCCATGCTCGGCCAGGTCGAAGAGGTCCATGGCGCGCGACAGGTACAGATAGCAGTTCGGGTCGAACTGCCCCACGAACTTGTTGGCCTGGGCATCCAGGTACGACTCGATCTCGAAATCGATGCCGAACGGATCGCCCGGCTTGCGTTCCTGCGCCGCGCGCTCGCGGCCGAAGCGCACCAGCCACTCCTCGGCGGAACGATAGGTGATCATGCCGAGCTTGCGCGCGAGGCGCATGCCGGTGATCGGCCCCGCGCCGAGCGGATACTGTCCGCCCGCCCAGTCCGGGTCGCGGCGGATGATCTCCCGTTGCAGCGAGCGCAGCGCGATCGCGAACGGCGTGGAACGCGCCGCGGCGGAGATCGAGATCAGGGCGCGCGCGAAGCCTGGAAATTGCGCGCAGAAGGCATGCGCCGTCATGCCGCCGAGCGAGGGACCGACCACGGCGGCGAGCGAGGTGAGCCCCAGCCGGCGCAGCACCTCGTGACCCCCGCGCGCGATGTCTTCCACGGCCAGCACCGGAAATCGCAGGCGATAGGGCTGGCCGGTGCCTGGATCGATGGACGCGGGCCCGGTCGAGCCGAAGCAGCTGCCGAGCGAATTCACGCACACGACGAACCAGCGGCGCGTATCCAGCGGCCGGCCCGGTCCGATCATGTCTTCCCACCAGCCCGGTGCCGGATCCTCGGGCGAAGAAGCAGCATGCGCCGACGGCGACAGGCCCGTGAAGATCAGGATTGCGTTGGAACGCTTCGCATCGAGCTCGCCCCAGGTCTCATAGGCGATCGTCGCCGAGGGCAGCGCGCCGCCGAGGCGCATCGGAAAGGATTCCTTGATGTCGATGGTGCGGCGGGCGGACATGGCGCCAATGTTACCGCGCCCGGCGCCCGCGTACCCGCTGGCGCTTGCGACGCTGCCGCGGCGTGAGCGGATTGCGTTTACCGGCGTAGGGATTGTCGTCGGAACGAAACTCAACGCGCACCGGCGTCCCGTTCAGGCCGTAGGTCTGGCGGAACACATTGGTCAGATAGCGGCGATAGGCGTCGGGAACCTGCGAGGTCTGGTTGCCGTGGATCACGATGACGGGCGGATTGCGGCCGCCCTGGTGCGCGTAACGCAGCTTGATGCGGCGCCCGCGCACGAGCGGCGGCTGGTGCTGCTCGAGGGCGGCCTCCAGCGTGCGCGTGAGCTCGGGCGTGGCGATTTCGCGCATCGACGCCTCGAAGGCGGAATGCACCGACTGCATCAGCTCGCCCACCCCGGTGCCGTGGCGGGCGGAGATGAAATGCACCGGGGCGAAGTCCACGAACCGCAGGCGTTCCTGCAACT
>DASTQG010000296.1:0-3769 GCA_035761885.1 Steroidobacteraceae bacterium
TACCGGTGGCAGGAAGGTGATGCTGATCGAGGAGAGAGAGGCGCTCGGCGGCAGCTTGCGCTCCATCGAGTTCGCGCGCGGTTTTCGCGCTGCGCCTCTCGCGCAGGCCGCGCAACGAACGATCGTTGCGTTGGGCCAGCAGGGTCAGTCCGTGATCGTGCACGCTTCCCCAGAGCGCACGGCGGAGGGCCTGGCGCGCCACTCCGCGCGCGATGCGCAGCGCTGGCCCGCCTTCGCACGCAGCATGGATGCACTCGCCGGCTTCCTCGGCGAACTGTACCGCCAGCCGCCGCCCCGGATAGAAGCCGATACGCTCGGCGAACTCTTCTCTCTGGCGGGACTGGCGCGCAGATACCGCAAGCTCGGGCGCGACGGCATGTTCGAGTTGCTGCGCACGCTGCCGATTCCGATCTGCGATCTGCTCGACGACGAGTTCGAAACGACTGCCCTCAAGGGGGCGCTCGCTGCCTACGCCGTTGCAGACGTGGCCCAGGGCCCGGCGGCGGCTGGCACCGCATTCACCTTCCTGCACCGCCATTTCGGAGCGCTCGAGCGCGCCTCGGCGCAGGACGTTCCAACGCTGGAGCGCCAGGCGCGCGGCGCCGGTGTGACGATCGAAACGAACACGAAGGTGCGCAGCCTGGCGGTCAGTGAGGGTCGTCTCACGGGCGTCGTGCTGGAGTCGGGCGAGGAACTGAGCTGCCCCATCGTCGTCTCCAGCCTCGATCCGTACCGCAGCCTGCTCGAATTGATCGATCCCCAGCAGCACGATCCGGAGTTCATGCATGCCGTGCGCAACATCCGCTTTCGCGGCGTTGCAACGCGCGTCCTGCTCGCGCTGGACGGGCTGCCGGAACTGCCCAAGGTCGTCGCCGGGAACGGTGCGGGGGACCTGCGCACCGGCACGTTCACGATCGCACCGTCCATCCGCTACGTGGAAAAGGCCTACGAGGCATCGAAGTACGGGCGCTGCTCGGAAGATCCTTTCATCGAGCTGCAGTTTCCGACCGTGGCGAACCAGGAGCTGGCGCCGCATGGAAAACACGTTGCAATCCTCCATGTGCAGTACACTCCGTACCGGTTGCGCGAAGGAACCTGGCCGCAGCTGGGTGCAACCGTCGCGGAACGGGCGCTTGCGCGCGTCGAGGACGTGCTGCCAGGATTCGGTGCCCGGGTGCTGGAGCGCAAGGTGCTCACTCCGCTGGATCTCGAAACGCAGTTCGGTGTACGCGAGGGCGCTGTGTCGCAAGGCGAGATGATGCTGGATCAGATCCTGTTCATGCGTCCGGTGCCGGCGGCCTCGCGCTACGCAACGCCGATCGAAGGCTATTTCCTGTGCGGTGCCGGAACTCATCCGGGCGCCGGTGTGCACGGTACCTCCGGTCGCCTGGCGGCGCGCGCCGCCATGAGCGTCGCACGCTGACGCGCTGCGCCTCGCACGGATGGCAAAGCAACGCAGCAACAAGCGCCGCTCCGCGCGCCGTCCATTCACCCGCAAGCTCGCCGACGACCGCCGCGACGCGCTGATCGATGCGACGATCCGCAGCCTCAAGCGGCACGGTCACGATGGCCTCGCAGTGCGCAAGATCGCGGCGGAGGCGAAAGTTTCCAGCGGGCTCATCAACCATCATTTTCCGCGCAAGGACGCGCTCGTGGCCGAGGCCTACAGGCGCTTTCACCGCCAGCTGCTCGAGGGCATCGAGGCTGCGGTCGCGCGCGCGCCCAGGGAGCCGCGTGCCCGCCTGCATGCCTTTATCGAAGGCAACTTCGCCTCGCCGAATCTGGACGCCCACGTGCTCACCGCGTGGCTCGTCTTCTGGAGTCTGTACCGCACTTCGCGTCCCATCCAGCGCGCGCACCGCGACACTTATCACGGCTACGTGGAATCCGTGCGCCGATTGCTCAGCGATCTGCCGCGAAATGCCGCCCGACGGAACTCCGCCGCGGCGCGGCTGTCGCCGCGTCTGGCAGCCATCGGACTCACGGCGCTGCTCGACGGCCTGTGGCTGGAATGGTGCCTGGACCCTGAAAATTTCTCCCCTCGGGAGGCCACAGCCCTGTGCGAAGCCTGGGTTGACCGCTAGAGTGGGGTAAAGTAACCATCCGACCCCAAGACACGGAGCGACCACATGACCACCAAGCTCGAGAAAGAATTGCGACGCGAGATCGAGATCGACGGCAAACCTTACACACTGGCGATTTCGCCGGTGGGCCTGAAGCTGACCGAGAAGGGTCGGCGCAAGGGTCAGGAGCTGCAGTGGAAGGATCTCGTGAGCGGCCAGGCCGCCATGACGACGGCGCTCAACGCGTCACTCGACGAAGCGCAATAGGGCGCGTGCACCGGCCCGGCGGCGCGCGCCATCGGCGTTGAGTCTCATCACTCGCGAGCGGAGAGTCGCGGCTTGGGTCGCGCCAGCCTCCACAGGCGCACCGTGCCGGTCGCGTCGTCCGCTGTGAACACCACGGCGCCGGCGGACTCGGTGAAATTCGCGGGATAGGAACTGTCCGTTCCCTCGCGAACATCGGACACGAGCCAGGTGCCCTGCGCAGTTCCGTCGCTGCGCCATACCTCCCATCCGTGCTTGGCATCGCCGGCGGCGAACAGGAGCTGGTCGCCCAAGGGCGTGAGCTGGCCGGGGGAAGAGCTGTCGGGTCCGGGGTTCAGGTCGGCGACCCGGTGCGTTCCGGATTGCGTTGCATCGCTCCGCCACAGCTCCACACCGCCGGCGCCGTCGGTGGCGGTGAAGAAGACGTGGTCGCGAACTGTGGTGATGAAGCTGGGGAGCGAGTTGTCAGGACCAGGCCTGATGTCCGCCACCTGCACCGTGCCCTTCGTCGTGCCATCGCTCTTCCACAACTCGTGTCCGCTGCGGCCGTCGTTCGCCTGAAAGACGACGACATTTCCCATCGCCGCGAGATAGCGTGGTCGCGAGCTCTCGCGTCCCGGGCGAATGTCGCGCAGCAGACGCGTGCCGGTCTCGGTGCCGTCGCTCCTCCACAATTCCGCGCCCTGAGAGTCGGTGTGCGCGACGAACATGACGGTCGCGTCTGCGAGCGCCGTGAGCTCGGCGGGTTCAGCGTCAGCGGGCCCGCCAATGATGTCGGCGACTCGCCGGGTGCCCTGCGCGGTGCCATCGCTCGTCCACAATTCCGTGCCGTAGGCATCCTCGGTGGCCGCGAAGTACAAGCGCGAGCCCACGGCCGTGAGCTGACGCGGATTCGAGCCGGCACGCCCTGGATTGATGTCTGCCACCAGGCGCACTGATTCCGGCGTGCCGTCGCACCGCCACAGCTCGAAACCGTGCTTCGCGTCGCTCGCGACGAAATACAGCGTGTCGTCGACCATGGTGAAGCCGCTGGGTATGGAGTCGCCGGATCCCTCGTGAATGTCGCTCACCAGGACGGTCCCCGCGCGCGTTCCATCCGTGCGCCACAGTTCGATGCCGGAAGCCCCATCATTCGCGGCGAAATAGACGTATCGGCCCATGCGTGTCAGCGTGCTCGGATAGGAGCCGCGCGGTCCAGGCCGGATGTCGCTGAGCTGGCGCGCGGCTCGTACCAGTGGCGCTTCGTCCGTCGGCTCATCCAGACGCCACAGTTCCGAGCCCGATGCGGCGGAGTAGGCAGCGAAGAGAATTGCACCGTCCAGGCGGACCAGTTGATGCGGGTCCACGTACGGCACATCGGGCGGCGTCGCCGCCAGCGCGCCTGCGGCAAGCAGAAGGATGCGCGCCCGACGCTGCATCGGGGTTGTCATGCGGGCGCGGGG
>DASTQG010000297.1:0-2187 GCA_035761885.1 Steroidobacteraceae bacterium
GCTGTCGCCGGGCCGTGACGTTCGAGAGCACGCGCTCCTGCATCTTCGCCGCTTCCGCCGCCTCACCGTGCAGCCGCGTGGCGAAGCCGAGGAAGTGCAGCGGCGAGTTCACGCCGGGGCCGCCTTCGTAGTTGGCAACGATCGGCCTGAGCAGCTGCAGCGCCTGGGCGGTGTCGCCCAGCATCGCGAGTGCCCGGGCGCGGGCCACCTGAATCACGAACGCGGACTCGTGCCGCTCGCCCAGCTGCGCCACCACGATCTCGCGTGCGCGCGTGGATGCGGGCAATGAGCGCGCGGCGTCGCGCACACTGAGATACGAACCGCCGAGATTGTCCAGCAATGCGGCGTACGCCAGCGAATCCGGCGAGTAGTCGGGACCCAGGATGCGCATCGCCTTGCGGATCGTGGCGATCTCCTCCTTCACGAAGCCGCCGCGGCCCAGGTACTGGTTCATCTTGAACGCGATCTCGGCCGCGATGCGACTGTCGGGACCGAACACCGCCATCGCTTCGCGCTCGGCCTCGCGCATGAGCTCCAGGCCACGCGCCGCGTCGTCGGCACGCACCAGCGCCACCGCGTATTGCATGCGCGCACCGTTCACCACCGGGTGTGCGGACGCGTCGGGAAACAGGGCGCGCGACATCTCGTACGCACGGCGCGAGGCATCGAGCGCCTGCGGGTGCTGATTGAGATAGTCGTGGGCGTAGGAGAGCTGGATCAACCCGGCGACCAGGTCCGCGCTGCGCTCGACGCCCAGGTTGCGCCCGGTGTCGATCATGTCGCGCGCGCTCGTGAGCGCACCCTCGTAGTCGGCGTGCGCGTTGTATGCCTCCGTGCTCACGAGCATCGCGGCGAGCAGTTCCTCGACGTGGCGCTGCGGGCGCTGCATCAATCGCGGAATCACCTGCCCAAGCTCGCGCTGCGCGAGCTCCGGCTCGCTGCGCGCGACGTGCAGGCGCGCGCGCAAGCGGTGAGCACGCAGCGCCGGCAGCGAGGAGGATTCCAGCGCCGCGGCCTGCGCCAGCGCATCGCGCAGCACCGCCTCGGCACCCTCCAGATCGCGCAGATTGATCATTGCGAGCGCCAGCGTGTTGAGCAGTTCCAGGCGCTGCTCCGGATCGGTCGTGCGCAGCGTCGCTACGCGCGCGTTTGCCTGGCGCAGCAGCTCCACCGCGGACAGCGGACGGCCCGAGGTGCCGGCGGGGTCCGCGTCGATGAAGATCGACTCGATGAAGCTGCGCACCTCCTCGGCGCGCCGCTTCTCCTGCAGCGCGACGCGTGCTTGCCACAAGGCCACGATCGCGCCGCCCAGCACCGCCAGCACGACGACAGTCGCCGCGGCCACGCCGAGCTTGTTGCGAGCGACGAAGCGGCGCAGGCGGTATGCAACGCTGTCCGGCTGCGCGGTCACGGGCAATCCCGTGAGCAGGCGCTCGACGTCCTCGGCGAACGCATTTACCGTCGCGTAGCGCTCCTCCGGCGCTTTCTTGAGCGCCTTGAGCACCACCGCGTCCACATCGCCGCGCAACGCGCGGCGGGTATCCGGGTCGGCGGCGCAATCGCTCGGCCGGCGCGGCTCGCTCTCGAGGATCGCGTCCTCGAGTGCGCCGCGCGAGTTGCGCTTGAGTGTGTAGGGGCGCGTATCTGTCAGCAGCTCATAGAGCACGACGCCGAGCGAGTAGATGTCGGAAGCCGTCGTGACGGGCTCCCCGCGAATCTGCTCGGGAGAGGCGTACTCGGGCGTGAAGGCGCGGCCTGCCAGCTGCGTGAGGTGCGTTTCGACGGCCCGGCCGTCTTCGAGGAGCTTGGCGATGCCGAAATCGAGCAGGTGAACCTGCGCATCGGCGGATACGAGGATGTTCGCGGGCTTCAGGTCCCGATGCACCACGAGCTTGCCGTGCGCGTAGGCGACGGCGCGCGCGACTTGCAGGAACAGCCCGAGCCGCCCGCGCGTGTCGAGTGCCTCCTCGCGGCAGTACGCATCGATCTGCCGCCCCTCGATGTACTCGAGTGCCAGGTACGGCAGACCGTCGGCGCTCACGCCCGCGTCGTACAGGCGCGCGATGTTTGCATGTATGAGAGACGCGAGGATGTCGCGCTCGCGGGCCAGACGCTCGGCCAGGCCCGCGCGCGGCAGGTGCGTGCGCAGGAACTTGAGCGCCACCTGGCGCCGGAGCGTGCCGTCCT
>DASTQG010000298.1:0-3986 GCA_035761885.1 Steroidobacteraceae bacterium
CGGTTGCGATTTGTGATGCGCTTCAACTTTGCAGTTGCCATAACCATGGTGCACTCGCCCGGGACCTACCGAAACCGGCAGTGTTGCAACGATGTGCGAGTTTCAATAGCCCATGCGCGCCGTTCGTACGATGGAAGGCGAGTTCATCGCGCGTGAGCCAACGCCCGCGGAGGCGGTGGCCGCCGAGCACGCAGAGGCGGGCGGCCTCATCTATGTCTCCGACATGGAGCCCGGCATCCGGCGCCGCCGTCGCGGCGACCGGTTCGTCTACGTGGACCCGCAAGGCGAGGAGCTGCGCGATCTCGACGAGATCGCGCGTATCTCGAGTCTCGCGATCCCGCCGGCGTACACCGATGTCTGGATCTGCGTGCACGAGCGCGGGCATCTGCAGGCGACCGGTCGCGACGCGCGCCATCGCAAGCAGTATCGCTACCATCCCGAATGGCGCCTGCTGCGCGACAGCGTCAAGTTCGACCGCATGGTGGAGTTCGCCGAGGCGTTGCCGCGGCTGCGCCGCCGCCTGAGCGCGGACCTCGCACGCAGGGGACTGCCGCGCGAAAAGGTGCTGGCGCTGATCGTGAGCCTGCTCGACGTCACGCGCGTGCGCATCGGCAACGCCGAGTACGCGCGCGACAACAACAGTTTCGGCCTGTCGACGCTGCGCAACCGGCACGTGAAGTTCAGCCGCGACGGACGCGCGCTGCTCAGCTTTCGCGGCAAGGGCGGCACCGCGCACGAGGTGCAGGTCGACGACCGGCGCCTGGCGCGCATCGTGCGCCACTGCCAGGAGTTGCCGGGGCAGCAGCTCTTTCAGTTCCTGGACGATGACGGCACCACCGTGCGCGCGGTGGATTCCGGCCAGGTGAACGACTACCTGCGCGAGGCGCTCGGCGGGGAATTCACTGCCAAGGACTTTCGCACCTGGGGTGCGACGCTGCGTGCCATGGCCATCATGGCCGCAACGCCCCTGCCCGAGCCCATGAGCGAATCGGCCTGCAAGAGCTGCATCGTGGCGGCGATCAGGCACGTGGCGGCGGACCTGCGCAACACGCCGGCCGTGTGCCGCAAGTCCTACATCAATCCCGTCGTGTTCCAGGCATGGCGCGCGGGCCGGCTGCCCAAGGCGGCGGCGCACGTCATGAACGACGGCGCGCCCCCGCGGCGCGTGGAGAACCTCGTCATCTCGTTCCTCAAGCGCGAAGCGCGCCGCGCCGCCCGGATGAGGAAGAGCTGAAGAGGGAATGGCCACGAAAGACACGAAATGACACGAAAGAAGAAAGAATAAGAAATAGCCACGGAAACACACAGAAACACACAGAAGGAGGAAACAGGAAAATTCACGTGCGGACGAAGCGAGCGTCCCTTCCCCTCTTTAGCAGAGTCCATTCTTCCTTCTGTGTGTTTCTGTGTGTTTCCGCGGCTATTCGTTTTCTTCCCTCTTCTCACGCCCCGGTCTCGTGGTGCGGGGCGTCCACTGGCTTGGACTCCGGCGAGCCGCGCTGGCGCAGGAAGATCGAGAGAATCACCATCGAGCCGATGGCGAGGAACTCGCTCTGCCAGTTCTGGAAGGACTCGAACCAGAAGTGCGCCGAGGCGAGGTGCTCGCCGAGCGAAACGGGGTCGCCGCCGTGTCCGAGCTGTTCCTCGTTGTATTGGCGCGTGCTGCCGAGCGCGTGCAGGAGCAGCGAGACGAGGAACAGCAGGATGAAGGCGAGCGACAGGGAGTACGAGTAGAGCGCGAGCACCCAGCCGCCGCGGCGTACCGGCCAGGGCGCCCCGCGCTTGTTGCGCGAGGCTTTCGGGTCGCGGTCGACCTTCCCGGGCTTGTCCGGGTCCTTGGATTCCGACGAGCCGCGCTGGAACAGGAACACCGTCAGCATCACGTAGGCGCCCATCTGCAGGAACTCGCTTTCCCAGTTCTCCGCCGAGGAGGACAGGAAGTGTCCGCTGCGCAGGTATTCCTGCATCGACACGGCGGGCTGGCCGTGCTCGCGGCGATTGTCGTTCTCCACGACATGCCCGGTGCAGGCCTGCGCCACCCAGAAGGCGAAGAACGATGCCAGCAGCACCAGCGACAGGCCGTTGTCGCGCAGGAATGACTTCATCGCCGCTGCTCCTCGTGCCTAGGAGTGCGGCTGCTGCGCGTTCACGGTGGAGGGCTTGCGCACGCCGGGACGACGAATCTCCTGGCGCAGCGTGGGTCGCCGCTCGCGCTGGCGCAGCCCGGTTTCCACGGATCGGCCGCTCTGCATCGACTCGCGCAGGGCTTCGATGATCCGCACGTCGATCATGCCTTCCTCGCCCGAAGGCTCGGGCTCGCGGTCGCTCAGGATGCAATCCGAGAAATACAGGAACTCCGGAGCGAACTGGTCGCTCTTGGCGAACTTGCGCCGCCGCTTGCGTTCGCCGATCCGCAGCTCGAATGCCAGTCCTTCGGCGTATTCGTACGCGGGTTCCATGCGCAGGCTCCCGCGCGTGCCGACGATGTCGTAGGCCGAACTGTCCGCGGCGCCGAAACTGCACGTGAAGGTGCCGACGCGATCCCCGGGAAATTTCAGTACCGCGGTCACGGTTTCCGGCACTTCGCGAAAGCGCGGGTCGGCGGAGTTCGTGGCGCTGGCCCACACGTGCGTGGGCTCGGCCGCGAACAGCGAGCGGACCCCGTTGATGCAGTAGATGCCGATGTCGTAGAGCGGTCCGCCTCCGAGCTCGAAATCCAGACGGATGTTGCCGCGGTTCACCTGCATCGAGAAGGTGGAGCCGAAGAACTTCAGCTCTCCCAGGCGTCCGCGGCGTGCGATCTTCGCGGCCTCCAGGGTGGCGCGCTCGAAATGCAGGCGATACGCCGTCATGAGCTTCACTCCGGCGTTGCCGCAGGCCCGGATCATCTTCTCGCAGTCCTTCGTGGTGACGGCGAGCGGCTTCTCGCACAGCACGTGCAGTCCGTGGCGGGCCGCGCGCAGCGTCCACTCCGCGTGCAGGCTGTTGGGGAGCGCGACGTACACCGCATCGACTTCGCCGCTGGCGAACAACGCATCGGCGTCCGCGTAGCTGCTGCGCAGCGGCACGCGGTAGCGCCTGCCGAGCGTGCGCATCTTGCGCTCGTCGTCGGATACCAGCGCCGCCAGCACGCTGTTGCGACGGGCATGCGCGAAGGCGGGGAGCGCCGCGACCTGCGAGATGTGTCCGAGACCGACGACTGCATAGCGCACCTTGCGCGCGCCGCGGCGTGTTCCTTTTTTCATCGCGTGCCTCCTTGGCTTCGGTTACGCTTTGAGACCTCGTGTCCGACCACCTAGTTCATGCCGCTGCCATGCCGCGGCCGGAGTCGATGATGAAGATCAACATGTATTCGGCGTCGGTGGAAATCTTCCTGCCCATGCTCGAGACGATGCGCGTGGTGCTCGAGAAGGGCGCGGCGAACGCCCAGGCGCGCCAGATCGAGCCGGCCGTGCTGGTCAACGCGCGGCTCGCGCCCGACATGCTGCCGCTCGCCCGACAGGTGCAGCTCGCCAGCGATTTCGCCAAGAATTCCACCGCGCGCCTCGCCGCCGTCGAGCCGCCGCGCTACGAGGACGTCGAGAGCACGTTCGAGGAGTTGCGCGCGCGGATCGACAAGACGGTGCGCTGGGTGCGCGACGTGCCGCCCGGTGCGCTCGACGGAGCCGAGGATCGCGACATCCGCGTGCCGCTGCGCGATCGCACGCTGGAGATGAAGGGGCTGCCGTTCCTGCAGCGCTGGGCGCTGCCGAACTTCTTTTTCCACGTCACGACCGCGTACGACATCCTGCGCCACAACGGCGTGGAGCTGGGCAAGCGCGATTTTCTGGGCGGCGTCTGAAAGCGCGCCGCCGCTTCAGCCGAGGCGGTCGACGATGCGATCGATGAGCCGTGCGAACACCGAACGGCGTTCCTCGAACGGACGGGATCGGTAAGGACGCTCTTCCGGCAGAGCGGCTCCGCGTTCCTCGTGAGGGTCGAACCTG
>DASTQG010000299.1:0-8521 GCA_035761885.1 Steroidobacteraceae bacterium
TCAACCCCTTCACCGGCGAGAAGATGATGTTCAAGGCGAAGCCCGCCAGCAAGAAAGTGCGCGTGATGGCTCTGAAGAGCCTCAAGGGCATGGTGAACTAGGAAAACCAGGCGATTTCCGGAGCGGTGCGGCTCTGCAGCCCCGCTCCGGCGTCGACCCTCCCCCCACGCGCCTCATCCCCGAGGCCGGGTCGACTCGAACTCCAGCGACGCAAATTCTTCAGCGCGCAGCCAGCTCCGCGCGCAGCACGTCCTTGAGCTCGTGCAGCCGGCCGTGGAAGAAGTGATCCACGCCCTGTAGCACCCGCACGCGCGGCGGCGGCTGGAGCGTGCGAGTCCACTCGAGCACCGCCCTGTGGTCGACCAGCTCGTCCGCATCTCCCTGCACGACCAGCCACGGGCAACTGGGCACGGCCAGGCTGGTGAAGTCGAATCGCTGCACTGCGGGTGCGACGGTGATGAGTTGCTCGCACTGTGGACGCGCATTCGCGGCCTTCAGGGCCACGAAGCTGCCGAACGAAAAGCCGGCGAGCCAGGGACGGGCTCCAGGCCAGCGCGCCAGGCCGAAGTCCACCACCGCCAGCGCATCGTCGGTCTCGCCCACGCCCTCGGCGTATTCGCCCGCGCTGGCACCCACGCCGCGGAAATTGAAGCGCAGCGTGCACAAGCCGAGCTCCTGGAGCGTGCGCGCGAGGGTGTGCACGACCTTGTTGTCCATGGTCCCGCCGAACTGCGGATGCGGATGGCACACCACGGCGAAACGCTTGCCGTCGGCTCCGGCCGGCTCTTCGAGGATGGCCTCGAGCGAGCCTGAAGGCCCGGTGAGGGTCAGCTTCTGCGCCGGGGGCGGACGAAAATCGGGCTCAGGGCTCATACTGCGCACGTGACGAACAAGGAGGAATCCATGCAGCTGACCTCAAACGACCTGTCCCACCAGGCGCCGATTCCCGCGCGCTTCGCGTTCTGCGCGATGGACCCCAAGTCCCATGTTCGCATGAGCGAGAACCGCAATCCGCACCTGAAATGGAGCGGCGCGCCCGCGGGCACGCGCTCGTTCGTGCTGATCTGCGTGGATACGGACGTGCCGACGCGACCCGACGACGTCAACAAGGAAGGCCGCGTGGTGCCGCGGACACTGCCGCGCACCGGCTTCTATCACTGGACGATGGTCGACATCGCCCCGACGGTGACGGAAATCGGCTCGGGCAGTTGCTCGAACAGCATCACGGCCCGCGGCAAGCGCAGTCCGCCGGGCCCCGCCGGTGCGCGACAGGGCATCAACGACTACACCGGCTGGTTCGCCGGCGATGCCGACATGTCCGGCCAGTATTTCGGCTACGACGGGCCCTGCCCGCCCTGGAACGATGAGCTGCTGCACCATTACCACTTCATCGTGTACGCGACCGACCTGGCGCGCTGCCCTGTCGAGGGCGCATTCACGGGGCAGCAGGTGGAGGAGGCCCTGAAGGGCCACGTGCTCGCTGAGGCGCGCCTCACCGGCACCTATACGCTCAATCCAGCAGTCGATGCGCGCGTGAAGTGACTCACGGCGCGCGCGTGGGCTCACGGTAGACGACGCCGTCTTTCATCACGAAGCTGACGCGCTGCATCGCGGTGATGTCCGCGAGCGGGTCGCCGGGCACGGCAATGAGATCCGCCGTCTTGCCCGCGGCGATGCTGCCGAGGCGATCGTCGACCTTGAGGAAGCGCGCCGGCACGATGGTGGCCGACTGGATCGCTTCCATCGCCGGCATGCCGCTCGCGACCATGTATTCGAACTCGCGCGCGTTCTGGCCGTGCGCGCTCACGCCGGTGTCGGTGCCGAACATGATCTTCACGCCCGCCTTGTAGGCCTCGCCAAACGTCTTCTGGATCTGCGGGCCGACTTCGAGCGCCTTGGGACGCACCAGCGTGGGGAAGAAGGTCGGATCCTGCGCCTGGTCGAATACCCAGCGACCCGCGCTGATGGTCGCGACGTAGTGCGTGCCACGCTGTTTCATCATCTCCATGGCTTCCTTGTCCATGAACGTGCCGTGCTCGATGGAGTCGACGCCGCTGCGCACCGCACGCTTGATGCCCTCGGTGCCGTGCGCGTGCGCGGCCACGGTGAAGCCGTAGTCGCGCGCCGCTGCCACCACGGCCTCGATCTCCTCTTCGGTGAACTGAGGGTTCTGCCCGCTCTTGGCGACGCTCAGCACGCCTCCGGTGGCGGTGATCTTCAGCACGTCCGCACCGTCCTTGTAGTGCTGGCGCACGGCCTGGGCCGCCTGGAACGGGCTGTCGATCACGCCGTCTTCCGGTCCTGCCTTGCCGCCCAGGAACGCTGCCCAGCCGTTGGTGGGATCACCGTGTCCGCCGGTGGTCGAGATGGTCGTGCCAGCCGCGAAGATGCGCGGCCCCTTCACCCGACCCGCATCGATCGCTTTGCGCAGTGCGATGGCGGTGTTGAATTCCGAGCCCAGGTCGCGCACCGACGTGAACCCGGCCAGCAGCGTGCTCTCGGCGTGCTGAGCACCCTCCAGGGCGATGTCCGCTGCATCGGACTTGAAGCCCTCCAGCTCCGAGGTGCGCCGATACTCGCTCGTGATGTGGACGTGCATGTCCATGAGCCCGGGCATGAGCGTCGCGTTGCGCAGATCGATCACGCGATCGCCGGCCGCCGGGGCGCGCAGGCCGCGTTCCACCGCGACGATGCGATTGCCCTCGACCACGACGGTCGTGTTCTCGACCGCACGCGCGGCAACGCCGTCGATCATCCGGCCCGCGTGAATCAGCGTGGCCGCCTGCGGCGCGCTCGCCGCAGCGGCCGCGCATATCGTTACCGCGCGCAGGGCGCAGCGCAGAGCGCTCGTCATCGAGGTGTCTCCTTGGAAGGGACTTGCGTGAAAGGCGCGGCTCAGCCCGCCGGGGCGGCGCCCTCGATGCGAACCAGCTCCACGTCGAACACGAGCGTCGCACCGGGCGGGATCACGCCACCCGCGCCGCTGTCGCCGTAGGCGAGGTGCGGCGGAATCGTGAGACGCCGCTTGCCGCCGACCTTCATGCCGGGAACACCCTGGTCCCAGCCGGGGATCACCTGGCCTGCGCCCAGTTGCACCGGGAACGGCTCGTTGCGATCGAGCGAGCTGTCGAACTTCTGACCCTTGTTCTCGGCGGCGGCGGAATCGAACAGCCAGCCGGTGTAGTGAACCACGGCGATCTGCCCAGCCTGGACGGCGGCGCCCTGCCCTTCGGAGATGTCCGTTATCACCAGCTCGGTCGGCGCCGGAGCCGCGGCAGGGGCGGCTGCGGGCGGTGCAGTGCTCTCGGCGGCAGTCGCTTCCGTCTTCTTATCGTCGGCCGAACAGCCGGCGGCCAGCAGCACGAGGGCGAGGGTGGGCGCGATGCGCATCAGCATGGTTTCAGTCCTTCTGTGGAGTGAAGTCGAGTGAGGCGGAATTGATGCAGTAACGCAGCCCAGAAGGCTGCGGACCGTCTTCGAAGACGTGGCCGAGGTGCGCGCCGCAGTTCGCGCACGTCACCTCGGTGCGAACCATGCCGTGGCTGCGATCGGTGTGCGTGCGCACGCGCTCGCCCGCGAGCGGCAGCCAGAAACTGGGCCAGCCGGAGCCGGAGTCGTACTTGGTGTCGGAGCTGAAGAGCTCGGCATTGCAAACGATACAGTGATAGACGCCCTTGTCCTTGTTGAAGGCGTAACGCCCCGTGAAAGCGCGCTCCGTCCCCTTCTCCTGCGTGACGTGGTACTGCTCGGGGGTGAGTCGCCGGCGCAGCTCGTCATCATCGGGTTTGGCGCTCACGTTGTCTCCTGCTGTCCTGCTGCTGGGGCGGCGCCGAGGCGCAGCAGCAGCCGGTTCAATCGTCCCACATAGTCCGCGGGGTCTGCCAGCGGCTCGCCGTTGCCGAGCACCGCCTGGTCGTACAAGAGCTGCGAAAGCTCCTTGAACTGGTCGGGTGCGGACGTGGCATCCAGGTATTTCACCAGCGGGTGCTGGACGTTGAGCTCGAGCGCCGGCGTTGCGACCGGGACTTTCTGCCCCGCCGCCTCCAGCGCGCGGCGCAGCGGCGCGCCGATGTCGTGCTCGGCCAGGACGAGGCAGGAGGGAGAGTCGGTGAGACGTGTGCTCACGCGCACCTCGCTCACGCGCTCACCGAGCGCTTCCTTCACGCGGCGCAGGAGCGCCTTGCTCTCGCGCAGGTCCGCATCGCGCACCTGCTTGTCCGCATCGTCCAGCAGCGTTCCGAGCTCCAGCTCGCCGCGAGCCACGTCGTGCAGCTTCTTGCCGTCGAACTCCTGCAGGTGCGAGACCAGCCACTCGTCGATGCGGTCGGTCAGCAACAGCACTTCGATGCCCTTGCGCCGCAGCACCTCCAGGTGCGGACTGCTGCGAGCGGCGTTGAAGGTTTCCGCCACCACGTAATAGATGCGGTTCTGCCCCGCGGGCATGCGCGCGAGGTAGTCCTGCAGCGACTGGTCCTGCGCCTCGCGCGCCACACCCTCCTTGGCGTCGTTGGCGGTGCTGGCAAAGCGCAAGAGCTTCGCGATGCGCTCGCGATTGCCCGGGTCCTCGGCGAGGCCTTCCTTCAGCACGCGCCCGAACTCGCGCCAGAACGCCTGGTACTTCTCGGGTTCCTCGCCCGCCAGGCGCGCGAGCAGATCGAGCACGCGCCGCGTGAGCGCGCCCCGCATCGCTTCGATCTCCGGATCCTGCTGCAGGAGCTCGCGCGAGACATTGAGCGGCAGGTCGCCCGAGTCCACCACGCCCTTCACGAAGCGCAGGTACATCGGCAGGAACTGCTCGGCGTCGTCCATGATGAACACGCGCCGCACATAGAGCTTCACGCCGCGCGGCGCCTCGCGCTGCCACAGGTCGAACGGCGCGTGCGCCGGCACGTACAGCAGGCTCGTGTACTCGCGCTTGCCTTCCACCTTGTTGTGGCTCCATGCCAGGGGATCGGCATGATCGTGCGAGACGTGCTTGTAGAACTCGCGGTAGTCCTCCTCCGTGAGCTCGGTGCGCGGACGCGTCCACAGCGCCTGCGCATGGTTGACCGTCTCGTACTCGAAGCTCGCGGTGCCTTCCTTGCGCATGCGCACCGGCAGCGCGATGTGGTCGGAGTAGCGGCGCACGAGGCCGCGCAGCCGGAAGGCGTCGGCGAATTCGCGGGCCTCTTCCTTCAGGTGCAGGACGACGCTGGTACCGCGCGTTGCGCGCGTGGCGGGCTCGACAGTGAACTCACCCTCCCCGCTCGATTCCCACCGCACTGCTTCGTCCGCAGCGGCACCCGCCTTGCGCGAGATCACCTCGACGCGCTCAGCGACGATGAAGGCCGAGTAGAAGCCGACGCCGAACTGGCCGATCAGCTGCGAATCGCGCTGCTGGTCGCCCGTGAGCTGGCGAAAGAACTCCGCGGTCCCGGACTTGGCGATGGTGCCGAGCTGCTCGACCACCTCGGCGCGGCTCATGCCGATGCCGTTGTCGGACACCGTGATGGTGTGCGCCTGCGCGTCGAAATCGAGCGTGATGGCGAGCTGGGGATCGTCCGCGAGCAACGCGGGCTCCGACAACGCCGCGAAACGCAGCTTGTCGGCCGCATCGGATGCGTTGGAGATCAGCTCGCGGAGGAAGATTTCCCTGTGGCTGTACAGGGAGTGGATCATCAGCTGCAGCAGCTGCTTGACCTCGGCCTGAAAGCCGCGCGTCTCGCGGCCGGCCGGTGCGGCGCTCGTGTTCATGCCCGGATAATCCCGCCTGAAGAGAGCGGGCATTCTTGGGACCCCCCCGCGGAAGTCAAGCGGGAGAAGGCAAACCGGGGGAGTCAGCGGCCGCGCGCAGCGCGGCGGGACGAATCAGCTCAGGTCGACGCGCAGCCCCAGCAACACCTGCCGCACGCAGCCCACCCAATCGTCGAGCTCATCCCAGACCTGCAGCAACACTTCCATGAGGCGAGCATCCGCAACAACTGGGGGCGACTATAGGCACCCGCCCGGGGCACAAGCGTGAGCACGGTCACAGGGTCGACGGCTCGTGGCCATGCGGCAGCCCGTAAGCTTGCGTGGGTCACAGTCGCTGCGTACGCTGTTCGCAGCACCTCTACTTGCCTTCGACAGTTCTCCCGCCGGGCGGGTCGCGGGATCCATGCAGCGCATCGTCGTCCTCAATCCCAAAGGCGGCTCAGGCAAGACCACGATCGCCATCAACCTGGCGAGCTATTACGCGGTGCAGGGTCTGCGTCCCGTGCTGATGGACTACGATCCGCAGGGCTCGAGCACCCGCTGGCTCAAGAAGCGTTCCGCACCGCAACCGCTGATCCACGGCATCGCCGCGTTCGAGCGCAACTCGCGCACCACGCGCAGCTTCCAGTTGCGCGCGCCGGGCGACTCGCAGCGCCAGGTGATCGACACCCCCGCCGCGATCGGTCCCCACGAAATGCCCGAGCTCACGCGCAGCGCCGATGCGATCCTGGTGCCGGTGCTGCCCTCGGACATCGACATCCATGCCGCCTCCAAGTGCATCGCCGACCTGCTGCTGGTGGCGAAGGTGAAGCGCAGCGAGAACCGCATCGCGGTGATCGCCAACCGGGTGAAGAAGCAGACGCTCATCTACCAGGCGCTGATGCGATTTCTCGCCACGCTGCAGATCCCGATCGTGGCGACTTTCCGGGATTCGCAGAACTACATCCGCGCCGCCGAGTTGGGCGTCGGCATCCACGAAATGAAGCCGTACCTGGTGCGCGAGGACATCGATCAGTGGAATCCGCTGGTGGATTGGCTCGAGGCGCGCCACGTGAACGGTGCGACGGTGGCCCACCCGAGTGCAGTGGCAGTACCGGCCGCCGTGGCCGCACCGGCCGCAGGGACGTACGTCAATGGTGCGGTCGCGGAACCTCAGGCGGCCTACGTCAGCGTACCTCCGCCGGCCGGGGAAGCGGCGGCGGGCGGCGAAATCGCCCCTGAATCAATGCCTCAGGAGCCGCCGGCGAGACCTGCAACGAGCGATGCGGTGCAGGATGAAGAGGATCGGATGATGCCGCAGGTGCAGGACCTGGCGGCGCAAAGATGAGGCACCGACCGCAGCGGGCGGTCGGCGCAGGCTATTTTTCTTCCCAGTTGCCCCGGACCTTGTCGGCCCAGTTCTTATAGTTATTCCAGCTGTACAGGTTGCGGGTGATCGCCGCGTGGCGCCCGCCCGTCTTCTGGATGCGGTTCAGCCAGCTGGAATACGCCTCCCACCCCTCGGCCTTGCGGGGAGCGGTCCCTTCATCGCCGGTGCGCCGCTCGGTAGCGGGCTCGGCCTTATATGTTTTGCTGTCGCTCATGGGCGTCGACAGTACTGCCCGGGGTTCCAGCGACGACAGGAACTGCATCACAGGCATCCGGCCGTCGACGTGCGGCGCTCGGCAATGAGATGGCTGTCGCAAGCGCACTCGCGAACCGCATTTAACCTCGACCATTATTGAGCGTTACTGCGTCTCGTCGGCGCGTTGCGCTGCGCCGAACAGCGGCTGCATTTCCGCGAGCGACTGGTCGATCGCGTTGGGCAGGAGCGTGGTGTACGCATCGAGCAGCACCACCGCGTTGCGCGCCGGATCGTTGGGCGTGGCGGCGCCGATGCGCTTGGCGATGCCTCGATTCACCTTGTGCAACTCGGCGTAGGACTCCTTCAGGCCCGCGAATGCGGCGTCCGGAGACCCACCGCCCGCCGCCCGCAGCAGCTGTGCCAGCGCATACGCAGCGGCGGAACGGAAGATGGTTTCGTGCTCGCTGGCGAGCGGCAGGTGAAAGCGCGCCATCGGTCGCAGGAACTCGGTTCGGGGGCAGCCGCTGGACGCCATGAGCAGGCCCAGCAGCGAGCTCAGGGCCTGCTGGGCCGTGGTTTCCTGCGTGACCACCCGCTCCACCGTGTGCACGTCGACGCGCACCTGGTCGTAGGAGACCAGCCGCTCCAGCCGTTCGATGACCGCTACCAGCTGCACCGCCACAGGGCAATGCGGGTGCTCGGCGGCCTTGAGCGGGCAGTTCTCGCACTGCTGAAAGCCCAGCTCGGTCCAGAACGGCAGCGGCGCGGGGTGGGGATTGAGGATGTGGAAGTCGTTGGCGTCGAAGAACAGGTCGAACGTCTCGCGGCTGCCGTCCGGCAGCACGAAGCGGTAGCGGATTCGGACCGGCGTCATGCCACCAGCCGGTAAACAGGCCGGTACTCGCCCGCCGCGATCTTCATGCGCCGCTGCCCAACGAACGCCGTGAGCAGCGCATCCAGGTGCGAAACCAGGCCCGGCTCGCCGTGCAGCTCGAAGGGGCCGTGCTGCTCGATGGCGCGGATACCGTATTCCTTCACGTTCCCCGCGACGATGCCCGAAAAGGCGCGCCGCAGGTTCGCCGCCAGCACGTTTGCCGGCATGGCGCGGCGCAGCTCGAGCGCAGCCATGTTGCTATGGCTCACCTCGAAGGGATGCTGGAACTCGGGCGGGATGTGCAGCAGCCAGTTGAAGTTGTACGAATCGTTGGAGCGGCGGCGCCATTC
>DASTQG010000300.1:0-2770 GCA_035761885.1 Steroidobacteraceae bacterium
GACGTACTGGAGGCGCTGCGCGAGCCGCTCGAAACAGGCCGGGTGTCGATCGCGCGCGCCGCGCGCCAGGCGCAGTTCCCGGCCCGCTTCCAACTCGTTGCGGCGATGAACCCCTGCCCATGCGGGCATTGCGGCGACCGCAGTGGCCGCTGCCGCTGCACGCCCGAGCGTATCGCGCGCTACCGCGGTCGCGTGTCCGGGCCGCTTGCGGACCGCATCGACATCAAGCTGGAAGTCCCGCCGCCGCGCGAGAGCGAGCTGGTCGCGCCGGTGGCGGGCGAGGCGACAACCTCAATAAAGCAAAGGGTCGAAGCCGCACGCCGTGCCCAACTCGATCGCCAGGGCAAGCCGAATGCGCTGCTCGGCACGCGCGAGATCGACAACCATTGCGCGACCGACCGCGAAGGCGATCAGCTACTTCGTCACGCGCTCGCGCGCCTGCTTCTCTCGGCACGCGCATATCACCGCGTGTTGCGCGTTGCACGCACCATCGCCGATCTTGCGCAAGAAAGTTCGATCGGTGCCGACCACATCGCCGAAGCGATCCAATACCGCCGGCTCGACGCAAGCTTCTGAGGCGAGCGGCACCCGCGCTATAGTGACTCCGCATGGCGACGTACGCGATCGGCGACGTGCAAGGCTGCTACGACGAGTTGCAAGCGCTGCTCGGCAAGGTCTCATTCGACGGCTCTGCCGATCGGCTGTGGTTCGTCGGCGATCTGGTCAACCGCGGGCCCAAGTCGCTCGAGGTGTTGCACTTCGTGAGGAGGCTCGCAGATCGCGCGGTGGTCGTGCTCGGCAACCACGACCTGCATCTGGTCGCCCAGCACGAAGGCATCGAGCGCGCGCACGCAGGCGATACCTTCGGTGACGTGCTGGCGTCCCGCGAGGCGGCTGAGCTGGTCGGCTGGCTGCGGCGGCGGCCGATGATGCACGCCGAGGGCTCCTACGCCATGGTCCATGCCGGCTTGCTGCCGCAGTGGAGCATCGCGAAGGGGCTCTCGCTTGCACGCGAAGTCGAGCGCGCGCTCGAAGGTGCCGGCTACCGGGATTTTCTCAAGCATATGTACGGAGCCAAGCCCCACCGATGGGATGACGCGCTGACGGGCTGGGATCGGCTGCGAATCATCGTAAATGCCATGACACGGATGCGCTTCTGCGACCCCGCGGGCCGCATGGATCTGAAGGGCAAGGGTACGCAGCCACGGCCCGGCTTCTTGCGCTGGTACGAGGCCCGCATGCAGCACGACGCCCACACGCTGCTTTTCGGCCACTGGTCGCAGCTTGGACTTCTCCTCCACGGCAAAATCGTTGGCCTGGATAGCGGATGCGTGTGGGGCGGCGCGCTCAGCGCGCTGCGGCTCGAAGACCGCACCCTCTATCAGGTAGCATGCCCGGGCTACCAGACCCCAGGAGGCGACGCGTGAGCGATTGCGTGTTCTGCAGGATCGTGGCGCGGCAGATCCCGGCCACCGTAGTGCACGAGGATCAGCACACCCTCGCCTTCATGGACCTCGGCCAGGTGAACCCGGGTCACGTACTTGTGGCCGTGAAGGCGCACGTCGAAAACATCTTCGGATTGCAGCCCGGTCAGGCGTCAGCCGTCGCCAACGCAATGCTGCGGGTCTCGTGCGCTATTCGACAAGCCTTCGCGCCGCACGGGCTCTCGGTGTACCAGGCGAACGGTAAAGCGGCTGGGCAAACGGTGTTCCATTACCACGTCCACCTCGTTCCACGCTACGAAGCCGACGGCATGGCGCTCACCTGGCCGGTAAAGAACCCGCCGCGCGAGAAGCTCGAAGAGTACGCGGACAAGATCAGGGCGTCATTGTCGCCAGGGTGAATAGCCGAACGCGCCGCGGAACCGGCGCTCGATTTCGTCCCGCGTTGCGGCGTGGTTCTGACCGCCGCGCCGGGCGATCTTCAGCGCGCCCATCACGGCACCGAGCTTGCCGATGCTGTCCCAATCCCACCCGCACGCAATGCCGTAGAGAAGGCCTGCGCGGTAAGCGTCGCCGCAGCCGGTCGGGTCGACGACGGCATCGGCTCCGACGCACGGCACTTCGTGGCGCTTGCCGGCGGCAAGAATCAGCGAGCCGTTCGCGCCGAGCGTGCATACGAGCGCCTTTACCTCGCGCGCCAGGACTTCCAGCTTGCGCCCGGTCTTCTCTTCGAGCAATTTGCCTTCGTAGTCGTTCACCGCGACGTAATCCGCAAGGCGCAGGAACTCGCGGATCTCCTCGCCGGAAAACATGGGTAGGCCTTGGCCGGGATCGAAGAGGAACGGCACCGCCGACGCGGCGCATTCGCGCGCGTGCTGCAGCATGCCCTCCTTGCCGTCGGGGCCGATGATCGCGAGCCGCGCTCCGAGCTCGGGCGTCACATGGTTCTTGTGCGAATGGTTCATCGCACCCGGGTGGAAAGCGGTGATCTGGTTGTCGTCCAGGTCGGTAGTGATGAATGCTTGCGCGGTGAATTGCCCCGGCACCCGGGTAAACAGCCGCGTCGGAATGCCGAGTTCCCCAAACCGTTCCAGGTACGGTTGGATGTCCTCCCCGACGGTCGCCATGACGAGCGGCGCTTCGCCAAGAAGCTTCAGGTTGTAGCCGATATTCCCGGCCGTGCCACCGAACTCGCGGCGCATCTCGGGTGTCAGGAAGCACACGTTCAGGATGTGCAGCTGATCGGCGAGCAGATGATGGCGGAAGCGATCCGGGAACACCATGATGGTGTCATAAGCGATCGATCCCGTGACGAGAATGCTCATGCG
>DASTQG010000301.1:0-2857 GCA_035761885.1 Steroidobacteraceae bacterium
CTGATCCAGGGTGTGGTGAACACGTTCGTCGTCTTCCTGTCGCGAATCGTCGGATCGATCGTCGATCGCGCGGTGTTCCGCACCGAGGAGGGACACGGGCCGGCCTTCTTCGTGGTGTCGATCGTCGCCCAGCTGGTGTTCGGCATCCTGGCGAGCGTGATCGTGATGGCGTTCTCGCGCCGGCGCGAGTTCCGCGCGGACCGCGGTGGCGCGGAGCTGGCGGGCACGTCCAGCATGGTGGGCGCGCTCGAGCGCCTGATGATCGAGGTGCAGCGCCGCCAGCCGCAGGGCCTGCCCGAGAAATTCCAGGCGTTCGGCATCAGCGGCGGCAAGCCCACGGGCTTCAAGCGCCTGTTCATGAGCCATCCGCCGCTCGAAGATCGCATCGCGGCGCTCCGTTCGGCCACCCCGCGCTAACCTCACGGACGAGGCGCCGGCACGATGGCGCAATCTCAACCTGAGCCGTCGGGCGCCCAGGCGCCCGGCGGCCTCGGTCGTAGTAACGATCGCGCGATGCCGCTGAATCGGGGCGCGCCGGCCGGTCTGCGCGCGCGCCTGGGGGCATGGGTCGAATCGCCGCGCGTGCAGACGGCGATCATTGCCCTGATTCTCTTCAACGCCGTCACGCTCGGACTGGAAACCTCGGACCGCGTGATGGAGCGCGTCGGTCCGGCGCTGATCGCGATCGACCACGTGATCCTGTGGATCTTCGTTGCCGAGATAGCGCTCAAGCTGTTCGCCCACGGCCTGCGCTTCTTCCGCAGCGCCTGGAACCTGTTCGACGTGATCATCGTCGGCATCGCCCTGATGCCGAGCAGCGGCGCGTTCACCGTCCTGCGCGCGTTGCGCGTGCTGCGGCTCCTGCGCCTGCTGTCGATCGTGCCGCGCATGCGCTTCGTGGTCGAATCCCTGGTGCAGGCGCTGCCGGGCCTCGGTTCCATCGCGCTGCTGCTGGTGCTGTTCTTCTACATCTTCGCGGTCATGGCCACGCGCCTGTTCGGTGCGGACTTCCCGCAATGGTTCGGCAACCTGGGCGCTTCCATGTTCTCGCTGTTTCAGATCATGACGCTGGAAGGCTGGGCCGACATTGCGCGCGAGATCATGGCGCGCTTTCCCAGCGCCTGGCTCTTCTTCATGGTGTTCATCCTGCTCGCGACCTTCACGGTCCTGAACCTCTTCATCGCGATCATCGTGAACGCCATGCAGCACTCGCACGACGCCGAGAAGCCGCCCGATCCGGCCACCGAGATCCGCGCGCTGCGCGCCGAGATCGGCGAGTTGCGGCGCGAGCTGGAGCGACGCGAATCCGGCCGCTGATCCGGACCGAATGAGGCGGCAATGAAGTGCTGCCTCGTCTGGTTCCGCCGCGATCTGAGGCTCACCGACAACCCTGCCCTCGCGCGGGCCGTCGCTGAAGCCGAAAGCGTCGTCCCGGTCTACATTCACGCGCCCGAAGAGGCCGATCCGTGGCGCCCCGGCGCCGCGAGCGACTGGTGGCTGCATCACAGCCTCGCTTCTCTGGAGCGCGACCTGCGCGCCCGGGGATCCCGGCTGCTGCTGCGGCAGGGATCGACATTGAAGTGCCTGCAGATGCTGCTGCAGGAGACACGCGCCGAGGCTGTCTACTGGAACCGCCTGAACGAACCGGCCCTCGTCGAAAGGGACCAGGCGGTGGAGCAGGCGTTGCGGGAGCACGGCGTCGTTGCACACACCTGCAACGCCTCGCTCCTGTTTGAACCCTCGGAATTGCTCTCCAGCCAGAACACGCCCTACCGGGTCTTCACCGCCTTCTGGCGCGCCGGAGCTGAGCGTCTCGCCGAGCTTTCACCGCCGCGACCCGCAGCGAAGCGCCTGACGCCCGTTCCCCCCACCCTGTCCTCACTGCGACTCGCGGAGCTCGAGCTCTTGCCCCGTGTCGCGTGGGACGCGGGGTTTCGGATCTGGACACCCGGCGAGGCCGGCGCGCTCGCACGCCTCGAGCGGTTTGAAGACGAGCGCCTCGCCAGCTACGGCGATGACCGCAACCGGCCGGATCGCGAGGGCAGCTCGCGTCTTTCGCCGCACCTGCACTTCGGCGAGATCGGTCCTCGCCAGGTGGTGGCGGCGATCCTGCAACGCGCGGCAGGCGCGGCCGACGCACGCAGCGGCGCCGCGACCTATCTGAAGGAAATCGGCTGGCGCGAATTCGCTCACCACCTGTTGCACCACTACCCGCACACCACCGATCGCCCGCTCGATGGCCGCTTCGAGCACTACCCATGGACGCCCGACGCCGCAGCGCTGCAGGCGTGGCGGGCCGGCCGCACCGGCGTGCCGATCGTCGATGCGGGGATGCGCGAGCTGTGGTCCACGGGGTGGATGCACAACCGCGTGCGCATGATCGCCGCCTCCTTCCTCACCAAGAATCTGCGCATCCACTGGCTCGAGGGTGCGCGCTGGTTCTGGGACACGCTGCTCGACGCGGACCTGGCGAACAACACGCTCGGTTGGCAGTGGACCGCCGGCTGCGGTGCAGATGCGGCGCCTTACTTTCGGGTCTTCAATCCGGTGCTACAGGCCGAGCGTTTCGATCCGCACCGTGGCTACCTGCGGCGCTGGCTTCCGGAGATCTCCGCGCTGCCCGACGCGCTCATCCATCGTCCCTGGCTCGCCGACGAGCGTGTGCTGGCCGCGGCCGGCGTGCGCCTCGGCGTGCACTATCCGCGACCGCTCGTCGATCTGTCCGCCAGCCGCGCCGCAGCGCTGAGCGGCTACCGCGCGCTGCGCGAGCTGGGGCCGATGTGAGGTCTGCTCGCGTGCATCCGCAGACCTGAATCCGGCGTAGCCCACCCGGCGAATGGGTTGCCAGAACAGCAAC
>DASTQG010000302.1:0-3292 GCA_035761885.1 Steroidobacteraceae bacterium
CGTGCGGCGACACTGCGCCGGTTGCGTGCCGCGCTCGCCGCGTGCGAAGTCGCCGGGGTGACGACCAATCTCGCCCTGCTGCAGGCGATCGCGGCGCAGCCGCAATTCGCCGCCGGCGCGGTGCACACAGGCTTCATCGCAGAGCACGAGCAGGAGCTATTTCAGCCGATCGAGGCGTCGACGCGCGATCGATTGATAGCGCTCGCGGCGGTCGCCTGGCTGCTCAGGCACGATCGTCGACCCGACGGTCGATCCGACGGCGGATTGCACGCCGGGCCGTGGGATGCCCTCGACGGCTTCTGCCCCAATCTACCGGCCGCAGTACGCCTGCACCTGCTCGAATCAGGTCACAAGGTCGCGGTGGTGCTCACCTCGCAGGATGGACAATGGTCCGTGCGCGTCGCACGTGCCGCGAGCGACGACACGCCCGCATCCGAATCGCAGGTGCGCATCGCTGCCCGCCTGGAGAGCCGCGATCGTATCGACGCGCGCGTCGATGGCGTGAAGCGCAGCGCCACGTTCCTGGAGCGCGAGCACGAGGGCGAGTTGCAGGTGTTCAGTGAGGGGCTCAGCCTGCAGGCGTTCTGGGACGACCACAGTCACGATACGGCGGACGATGCGCACGGCGGTGGCCTGCGCTCACCCATGCCCGGCCAGGTCCTGCAGGTGCTCACCAGCGTCGGCACGGCCGTGAAGCGCGGCCAGGCGCTCATGATCGTCGAGGCGATGAAGATGGAGCACACGATCGTCGCGCCCACGGACGGCGTCGTGGAAGCGATCGACTACGCGGCCGGAGATCGCGTGGCCGAGGGCGCTCAGCTGTTGAGATTGAGCTCCGGCCCGGGCTGATTGGGCACGCGGATCTCCGCGGAACGCTCCTGCATCATCCGGCGCAGCTCCGCGAGCTGCTCCGGCGTGTCCAGGTCCATCGCGGCATTGGGCATCTGCACGCGCACCAGGCGATCCGCATGCCGATGCAGCACTGTCTTCGCGCCGCTGTCGCCGCGCAACCCCATCAGGTCCGGGAAGCACCAGCGCGGAAAGATCGCGGGCACGCCGACAGTACCTGAGTACAGGCTTGCCGCGATGACCGTGTCCTGACCCTTCCAGGCCGAAGCGAGCCGGCGCAGATCGTCGGCCGTCACCGCGAACTGGTCCGCGAGCATCAGCAACACCGCATCGCATGCGGGTGGCAGCGCGCTCACGCCGAGCCGGATCGACGACCCGAGACCCTCTCGCCACTGTCGGTTCACGATGACGGAGGCGGGCGTGTGGCGCAGCAGCTGCGTCAGATCCTGCGCGTTCGCGCCGAGCACGACCGTGACCGCATGGCCGGAGAGAGCCACGGCGCGGCTCACCATCGTGTGCAGCAGCGGCCGCCCGTCGAGGCGCACGAGCTGCTTCGGCTGGCCGAGGCGCGTGGAAGCGCCGCCGGCGAGGATGACGACGTGCGGGCTTTCGCTCATGGGGACGTGCGACTCATGGAGCAATCATAGCCGAGGCCGGCGCCGCTTCGCGCGCAGCCGCGAACAGGCGTCGTTCCTCGAGGATCGAATCGGCGTTCACCATGGACACTTTGCGCCATTCCGCGACGCGGTAGTGAGCTTCCATGAGGTGATAGAAGCCGTGCGCCCGCGTGCGCAGCTCGGCGTCGTAGAAGGCGACATAACGCCCGCAGGCTGCGAAGAAGTCAGCCGCCGGACCCCCGGCACCCAAGCTTGCGCGCGCCTTTGCGAGCGCATCCAGCGCGGCACGATTGAGCTCGAGCGTGCGACCCAGATCGACCAGCAATCGGCGGTCGGCTTCGGCGTCCGCGGGGAGGCGTGGCAGGAGCGTGTCGACGTGCGCCTGATCCTGCGCGTTGAAGCGGCGCATGATGTAGAGCAGATAGTCACAGCAGCGGGCGCAGAACGGCGCGGCACTTTCGTCCGGATGCGATGCCAGCACCGCGGCCAGCGCGTTCTTCACGGCCGCCATGTGCCGCCGCTCGAGACCGACCTGCGCGCGCAGCGCTTCGATCTCATTCACGTGGGTGCCCCTGTTATGCGACCTGCGCCGCCGGCAGCGGGCGGTTGCGCGTCGCGAAGTAGACCCAGAGTGCCCCGCACATGAGCACCGCCGCGGCCACGCCCATCACGAAGTAGGGCGCGGAGGGCCGCCAGGAGTCGAAGAGATGCCCGCCGACCTTGAGCGAGGCCAGGATTCCGACGGCACCGAAGACGCCGAACATGCCGACCACCGCGCCGCGACCGCGAGTCGGCGCGACCTGTCCGATCAGCGACTGCGCAGCCAGCACGCCGCTCATCTCGCCGATGCCCAGGAACACGCAGGCCCACTTCATCCCATCGCCCAGCGGATCGTCGATCATGCCCACCGTCATGTAGCTGGCGGCCGCGAGCGACATGGCGATCGACAGCGCCAGCACGCGATTGATGCGATCGATGAGGAACGTGACGATGATCGCCCAGAGGAGCGCGGTGACCTGCACGATCAGGAACAGGATCGACCCGCGCGCGAGCGCATCCGCGGGCGACATGCCCTGGGCGACGCCGGCGTGCGAGATCCACAGCAGAAAGAAGGTGCTGATGATGGCCAGGTCCCCGCGCGACACCATCGCCGCGAAGTAAGCTAGCAGCACCCGCGGATCGCGCGCGGCATTCAGGCCGATGCGAAGTGTCGTGAACCACGGCTCACGCTTCTCCACCTGCGCGGGCGCCCCGCCACGCAAACCGAACGCCACGAGGAATGCAACGATGCAGCACAGCGCGGCGACGCTCCAGTACGCGAATTGGCCCGCCTCGATGGCGTCGAAGCCTGCGTCGGTGAACCGCTTCGGCAGCTTCGCTCCCTGCGTGACCAGCACCGCGACGCCCAGCCCGTTGAGAACGAAGCACGCGCCGACGAGTTTCCCCCGCGCGCGCTCCAGGGGATAGTCGGCGAGGATCGTGCCGAGCATGCCTGAAACGCAGGCAGCGGCGACCGCGAACAGCATGCGATAGACGTACAGCTCGCTCACGCTGGTGGCCAGCGGATAGAGGGCGTACGCGGCCGTCATGATGAAGAAGCCCGCCGCGTACACACGGCGGCGTCCGACCTTGTCGGACGCGACACCCACCAGCCCGATGAACAGGATCACCACCAGCTCGTTGACGAAGCCGAGGTTGCCGCTCACCTGGCCCTGTTCCTCGAGCGGCACGTGCAGCACGGCATTGAGCAGGTAGGGCTGCAGGTTCCCCACCAGCGTCATCAGGCCGATCGTGAAGAACGAAGCGATCAGGAGCGAGGTGAAGTG
>DASTQG010000303.1:0-3237 GCA_035761885.1 Steroidobacteraceae bacterium
GGCGCACCGGCGGCTCGAGCTCGAGATGCGCGAGACCCCGGTCCGCCCAGCGGCCCGCCCAACGGCTCACGAACACGCCGATGGTCAGGATCACCAGCGCGGCGAGCATCTTGGGCCCGAAACGCACCGCCAGGTCCAGGAGCGTGGTCTTGATCTGTCGCATGGATTCGATCTGGTCTTCCATGGTCACTCCCTATTGAAGAGCGCGCATCGCTCGGTCGAGCCCTTCGGGCGTGAGCGGGAACATCCTATCCTCGAGCAGCCGGCGCGTGATCTGGATGGAGGGTGTGAAATCCCAGCGGGGCACCGGCTCGGGATTGATCCACACGTGGTGAGGATAGTGCGCGCGCAGGCGTTGCATCCAGGCCGCGCCCGACTCGTCGTTCCAGTGCTCCACGCTCCCGCCCGGCTGCGTGATCTCGTAGGGTCCCATGGTCGCGTCGCCCACGAACACGACCTTGTAGTCCGGCCCGTAGGTGCGCATCACCTGCAGCGTCGGCGTCGTCTCCTTGAAACGCCGCCGGTTGTCCTTCCACACCGACTCGTAGACGAAATTGTGGAAATAGAAATGCTCCAGGTGCTTGAACTCGCCACGCGCGGCGGAGAACAGTTCCTCGCACACCCGCACGTGATCGTCCATCGAGCCGCCGACGTCCAGGAACAGCAGCACCTTCACGGCGTTGTGGCGCTCCGGGATCATCTTCAGGTCGAGCAGTCCCGCGTTGCGCGCGGTCGCGTCGATGGTGCCGTCGAGGTCCAGGTGCACGGGCGCGCCCTCGCGCGCGAACCGGCGCAGGCGCCGTAACGCGACCTTGATGTTGCGCGTGCCCAGCTCCTGCGTGTCGTCGAAGTTGCGAAACTCGCGCCGGTCCCAGACCTTCGCCGCGCGCCGGTGGCGCGAGTCGCCCTGGCCGATGCGGATTCCTTCCGGGTTGTAGCCGTAAGCGCCGAACGGCGAGGTGCCCGCCGTGCCGATCCATTTGCTGCCGCCCTCGTGACGTTCGCGCTGCTCGGCGAGCCGCTCGCGCAGCGTTTCCAGGAGTTTCTCCCAGCCGCCGAGCGCCTCGACGCGCGCCTTCTCCTCTTCCGTCATGATTCGCTCGGCGTAGGCCTGGAGCCAGTCCGCTGGCAGGTCCTTCAGCAGTGCCGCGAACAGCTCCTCGACGCCACGAAAATGCGCGGCGAACACGCGGTCGAAGCGGTCGTAGTGCGCCTCGTCCTTGACCAGGCAAGTGCGGGCCAGGTGGTAGAAGGCGTCCACGTCGCGATCGATGACGCGCGCATCGAGTGCTTCGAGCAGCGCGAGGAACTCGGTGAGCGAGACCGGCACGCCGGCCTGCTTGAGCATGAGAAAGAAGCGGACCAGCACGACTGCCGCCTCGTGGATCCTCTCAGCGCGCCTCGCGGCGGCTGAGGAACAGGAGCTGTTCCACCAGGTGCACGTCCTGCTCGTTCTTCAGGAGCGCGCCGTACAGCGGCGGCAGTGCCTTGCGCTGATCGGCCCGCAGCACCTCGGGCGGGATGTCCTCCGCGACCAGGAGCTTGATCCAGTCCAGGAGCTCTGACGTCGAGGGTTTCTTCTTCAGGCCCGGCACCTCGCGCAGCTTGAAGAACGAAGTGAGCGCCTCGGCGAGCAGCTCGCGCTTCAGGCCCGGAAAGTGCACGTCGACGATCCGCGTCATCGTCTCGGTGTCCGGGAAGCGGATGTAGTGGAAGAAGCAGCGGCGCAGGAACGCGTCCGGCAGCTCCTTCTCGTTGTTGCTGGTGATGACGATGATCGGACGGTGGCGCGCGTGCACCGTCTGGCGGGTTTCGTAGACGTAGAATTCCATGCGGTCGAGCTCGCGCAGCAAATCGTTCGGGAACTCGATGTCGGCCTTGTCGATCTCGTCGATCAGCAATACCGGCTGCACATCGGACTCGAACGCCTCCCACAGCTTGCCGCGCACGATGTAGTTGCCGATGTCGTGCACGCCTTCCAGGCCCAGCTGGGAGTCGCGCAGGCGCGAGACCGCGTCGTACTCGTACAGACCCTGCTGTGCGCGCGTGGTGGACTTGATGTGCCACTCGTACAAAGGGCGTTCCAGCGCGGCGGCGATCTCCTCGGCGAGCTGCGTCTTGCCCGTGCCGGGCTCCCCCTTGATGAGCAGCGGACGCGCGAGCGTGACGGCTGCGTTCACCGCGATCATGAGATCGTCGGTGGCGATGTAGCGCTCGGTACCTGCGAAGCGGGATTTGCTCATCGTTGTCGCGCTGAAAGGATGGTGTCAGTGTAACGCAGGGGTGGCGTTTCGATGGACGTATCTGTTTGCGGCTCGCAGCGCCAAGTCCGCGGCTGCGGCGACCATTCACCGGCGCCGAAGAACTGCTCGATCAGGCCCCCGAGACTCCCGCCCAGGAGCTCGGCAGTGGCGCGCCAGTCCGGCCGTGCAAAACCGTCCACTACCGCCATGTGCGCCGCGAAGTCATGCCCCTGCGCGAAATGCGTCACGTGCGAATCATGCCGAGGCAAAGCCCTCGAGGACGTTCACGACGTTCACACCCATCGCTTCAACCGCGTAGCCGCCTTCCATCACGAACACGACCGGCAGGCGCGCCGAAGCAAGATCGCGTCCGAGCTGCAGGTAGTCGCGGCCGGCCAGCTTGAACTTCGAAATGGGATCGCCTTCGTAGGTGTCTACGCCGAGCGCAACGACGAGCGCATCGGCGCCAAAGTGCGCCACGCGCTCCAGCGCTGTCATCAGGGCGGCGCGCCAGCGAGCGAAATCCGTTCCGGCAGGCAGCGGGAAATTCAGATTGAAACCCTCACCCGCTCCCGCGCCGCGTTCGTCGGCGTGGCCCAGGTAGAAGGGATACTCCGTGGTCGGATCGCCGTGGAGCGAGATCGTGAGCACGTCGGAACGTTCGTAGAAGAGGCTCTGCGTGCCGTTGCCGTGGTGGTAATCCACGTCCACGACCGCAACGCGCGCACGACCTTCGTCGCGCAGCGTCTGCGCCGCCACCGCCGCGTTGTTGATGAAACAGTAGCCGCCGAAGAAATCGTGCCCGGCGTGGTGACCCGGCGGACGCGTGAGCGCCATCGAGCCGCGCGGCGCCGCAGGACCACGAAGAGCGCTGGCCGCCGCTACTGCGCAGGCGGCGCCGGCCTGCGCCGCACGCCACGTGCCTGCCACGAGCGGCGTGCCCGCGTCGAACGAGTAGAGCCCGACGCGCGCCGCAAAATTGACCGGCTCGACG
>DASTQG010000304.1:0-7911 GCA_035761885.1 Steroidobacteraceae bacterium
GATCGTGGTGGTTTGCGCGTCGCTTGCAATGATCGGGTGCACGACCGTGCAGCCGCTCAGTGTCGATGCCGGGCAGCTGTCGCGCGAGCTGGCGCCCGGCGACCGTGTGGAACTGACGACCCGCGGCGGTGAGCGACTGCAGTTCGCGCTAGAGAACGTCGACGAGGTGGGCGTGCGAGGTGACGGCCGGCAGATCGCGTATACGGAAATCGAAAGCATCGGCCGCCGCGAGACCAGCACCGGTCGTACTGCCCTGGTCGTCCTCGGTGTCGCTGCTGCGATCGCAGCGGTCGCAGCGGGAGGTAGCAGCAGCAGCAGCGGAGGTTACTGACCGCCGCAGAACCTTTTCGCGCGCCTTCGGAACTTACGCAAGCCCGTAAGTCACCGGAGTTGCCTCATGCGCGCCCCACTGCCGATCGTTCTCGCTGCCGTGCTTTCGCTTTCCTTTGCCGCGGTGAGCGCCGCGCACGAGTCATTCCAGGCGTATGCGGTCCGCAATCTCGTGTCCGACGGCTCGGTGCCCGCCGACAATAACGATCCGAATCTCATCGATGGCTGGGGCGTGGCGTTCAACCCCAACGGCGTGGTGTGGGTCAATTCGGCGCTCGCGGGCAAGTCCGTGCTCTACGACGGCAACGGCGTGCCGCAGAGCCTGGTGGTCAGCGTGTCCGCCGCCGCCAACGGCGGGCAAGGCGTGCCGACCGGAATCGTGTTCAGCGGATCGAACGATTTCGCAGTGGGCAGGGGAAGCGCCAGCGGACCGAGTCGCTTCATCTTCGCGAGTCTCACCGGCTCGATCTCCGGCTGGGCGCCGAACGTCGATCTGACCAACGCGATCGTCGCGGTGGACCGCTCGGGCGAGGGCGTGAGCTACACGGGACTGGCGCTGGCCGGCAACGGCTCCGGCAATTTCCTGTACGCGGCCGACGTGCGCAACGGACGCATCGACGTCTACGACCGCACGTTCGCACCGGCGAAGCTGGCGGGGAGCTTTCGCGACCCTCGCCTGCCGCGCGGCTTCGTGCCGTTCGCGATCCACAACCTGCAGGGCAACTTGTACGTCTCGTTCGCCAGGCGCGACCCTTCAGGCACGTTCGTGCAGCCGGGCAAGGGACTCGGCGTCGTCAGCATCTTCGATGCCGACGGACGTTTCGTGCGCCGGGTGGCCAGCGGCGATCGCCTCAATGCGCCGTGGGGCATGGCCATTGCCCCTGCGGGCTTCGGTCGCTTCAGCAACCGGTTGCTGGTCGGCAATTTCGGCGACGGCACGATCCAGGCATTCGACGTCGCGAGCGGCCGCCGCGTCGGCTCGCTGCGCGGCCCCGATGGCGAGCCGCTGGTGATCCCCGTGCTGTGGGGCATGGCGTTCGGCAACGGCATCCTCGACCAGCCGACCAACACGCTGTTCTTCGCTTCGGGACCGAACTTCGGCACCGGCGGACTCTACGGGCGGATCTCGCCGGCGAAAGCCGGGCACTCCTTCCAGGATGCCGAGGACTGATCGGGCTGCGGTGAGTACCCCGTCGCCGGCGAAAAGTTCTGCCGGCCGGGGTCTTGCGGACCAGCGCGCACGCGCGATTCCGGGCATTGCGCGGGCAGGCCTATACTCGCAGGACGATGAAATGGCTGGGTCTCATCGCTGCGTTGTCATCGGGTCTGCCCGCGCCTTGCGCGCGCGCGGACGACCGGTTCGACGTCGCGCTCGGAGTCACGTCGGACTACGTCCTGCGCGGACTTACGCAGACGCAAGGCGATGCCGCAGTGCAGGCGGACCTTCACTGGCAGCACGACGACACCTGGGTCGCCGGCGTCTGGATGTCGACCATGAATCCGCGGCGCGGGCGCGGTCCCACGTCGGAGTTCGACCTGTACGCAGGCGCGTCGCGAAATCTCGGCGACGACTGGCGGGCGAGCCTGATGGCGGTGCACTACGTGTTCCCGCAGGACAGCGCCCGGCTGCGCTGGGACTACGACGAGCTGATCGCGTCCGTCGGATTTCGCGACCTGCTGATCGGCACGGTCGCCTGGTCGCCGAACGCCTCGGGTTTCGGCGGCGGACAGATCGCTTCGGAACGGCGCGCGATTTCCTACGAGCTCATGGGTCATTGGCCGCTGCGGCAGCGTTGGCTCGCCAGTGCCGGCGCGGGCTACTACGACCTGCACGATCTGTTCGACACGGGATACGTCTACTGGAGTGTCGGGGTGACCTTCGACTGGGCGCCATGGAAAGCGACATTGGCTCGCTACGGCACCAACGACCAGGCCAAGGCGCTCTATGGGGAGGCGATCACGCAGGATCGCTGGGCCGCGGGCATCACCTGGCAATTCGGCGGCGCGATTCGATGAGCGGCACAGAACTACCGGTCGTGACAGTCGACGTGCCGCGCAACGGCGCGAGCGACGATGAGCACGAGCAGGAACTGCTGCGGAAAGTGGCCGCGCAGGACCGGGAGGCGTTCCAGCAGCTCTACCATCTCTACTATCGCCGCCTGATCCGGTTCCTGATGCGTCTCACGCGCCGACGCGAGGTCGCGGAAGAGATCATCAACGACACACTCTGGGTGGTTTGGCGCAAGGCCGGCGAGTTTCGCGGCGGGTCGCTTGTTTCCACGTGGATTCTGGGCATCGCGTACCGGCGCGGCCTGAAGACACTGCGTCGCGAGCGCGTTGCAGAAAACGCGCCGCCGGATGCGGGCGAGACCGAGATCGTCGACGAGGCGCAGCCGGCGCGCGAACGGGCCGACCTGCTGGAGCAAGCGCTCGCGCAGCTTGCCGTCGAGCAGCGCATGGCGCTCGAGCTGGCTTACTACCTCGGGTATTCGGTCGAGGAAATCGCGCAGATCATGAGCTGCCCCGCCAACACGGTGAAGACGCGCATGTATTACGCGCGCCAGCGGATGAAGGCACTGCTGGGGGCTCTGGACCCATGAGCTTCGAGGAACCCAGGATCGGAACCGGCGGCGTGCACGAGGAGTGCTGGGATCTGCTGCCCTGGCTGATCACCGGCCGCCTGGCCGCGGCGCAGCGCGCGGCTGTCGAGGCGCATCTCGCGCAGTGCGCGCAATGCCGGGCGGAGCTCGCGGCGCAACGTGTGCTGCACGAACGGATGACCGCGCGCGAAGCGATCGCCTACTCGTCCGCGGCCCCCTTCGAGAAGCTGTGGTCGCGCATCGAGGAAGTGGATCGCGAACTGGACCCCGCGGTGCCGGACGGCAACCGCGATGACGCGAAGCATGCGAGGCCCGAGCGCCGCCCGCCGCAGCCGGCGATGGGCCGCTGGCTGATCGCGGCGATGGTCGTGCAAGCGATTGGGCTCGCGTGGCTCGCCGCTGTAATCTTGCCGCGCCAGCCCGATTGGAGCTACCGCACCGTCAGCTCACCGGTGCCGGCGACCGCGGGCGCACCGCTCGTGCGCGTCGTGTTCACGCGCGAAGCCACGATCGAAGACGTACAGCAGATGCTCGCGCGCCGCGGGCTCGTGATCGTGAATGGGCCGTCGACCGCGGACGTATTCGTTCTCACGCGCGCCGATGCCGGCGATGCCGCGAGCGACGAGCTCGTGGCGCAGCTTCGGCAGGAGCCGCTGGTGCGTTTCGTCGAGCCTGCGGAGCGTTCGCCATGACGCGCGCCGGCTGCCTGATGCTCCTCGTGCTGGCGTTGACCGGCTGCAGCACGCTGGCGTTCGACGAAGCGCCGGAGACAGCCGAGTTGCCTGCGGGCCTGATGAACGAGCCCGAGCGGTACGTGCTCGTCACGCTGCGCAACGAACCCGGCCCGGTCCCTGCGCGTGCCGGATCCAGCTGGCGCGGGTATCACGGCAGCGCCGCCTACACCGTGAGCGCGAAAGCCCGGTCCCGGGCGCGGGCGCTCGCGCGGACGCATGGCCTGCAGGAAGTCGCAGCCTGGCCGATTCCCTCGCTGCGCGTGCACTGCGTCGTGTTCGAGCTGCCGCGCGATGCAGCGCGCGAGGACGTGCTGGCAAACCTCGCGCGCGAACCGGGCGTTCAGCTCGCGCAGCCGCTGCAGACTTTTGCGTCGGCGGGATCCACGCGCGCATACAACGATCCCTATGTCGACCTGCAACGCGGTCTGCACCAGATGGCGATACCGGCGGCGCATCGCTGGTCGCGAGGCCGCGGCGTTCGCATCGCGGTGATCGATACCGGCGTCGACGTCCGTCATCCCGACCTCGCCGGCCGCGTGCGCGCGACCCGCAATTTCATCGACCGTGATGCCGCGCGTTTCGAGAGTGACCGGCACGGCACCGAGGTGGCAGGTGTCATCGCGGCGCTCGCCGACAACAGCCTCGGCATCGTGGGCGTGGCGCCGGAGGTGGAGATCCTCGCTTTGAAGGCCTGCTGGCAGCTCGACCCCGCGGCCGATGCCGCCGTCTGCAATTCGCTCACGCTCGCGCAGGGCCTGCAAGCCGCGATCACGGGTCGGGCACAGGTCATCAATCTGAGTGTGGTCGGCCCGCTGGACCCGCTGCTGGCGCAACTCATAGCGGAAGCCTCGCGCCGCGGGGTCATCGTCGTCGGCGCGGCGTCCGCGGGATCGGATGCGCGCTCCGGATTCCCATCGCACGCCGCAGGCGTCATCGCGGTCGATGTCGCTCGCCCCCACGCACGCGCTCCCCACTATCTGTACGCGCCGGGGGATGACGTCTTCACCCTCACACCGGCGGGCGGTTATGGCTTTGCGTCCGGCAGCTCGCTGGCCACGGCCCACGTCTCGGGAGTCGTCGCGCTGCTGCTGTCGCGGCATCCGGGGCTCGACGGCACGCGCATGCGCGAGCTGCTCGCGCTGGCGACGCAGCAATTCCCGACGCCACGCGGCGAGGTCGCTTCGATCAACGCCTGCGCCGCGCTCGCGGCGATGTTGCAGGAGCGATCCTGCCCGCAGGCCGTGGTGGGTGCGACCCGCTGAGCGGATCGGCCAGGCTGGGTGGGTTATGCTGACCGCCCATGCTTCGCCCCGAAGTCGCAGCCGCCGGACGATTTCTGCCGCTTGCCGCAGCCGGCACGCGTGCGAGGCTGTCGTTCTATTCGCCCCGGCTGCGCCACCCCCCGCACCGCCATGAGCGGGCGCATGTCTCGATCATCGTCGCGGGCAGCCTGCGCGAGGTCAGCGCAGGTCGCGACGAGATCGGCCACGCATCGCAGCTGAACCTGCGTCCCTATGAGAGCGATCACGAGGTCGAGTTCGGGCCTTTCGGCGCCTTGATACTCGCCGTCGATCTCGCGGAGGACGAGCCACAGACGACGGCTACCGGATGGTTGCATCGCGATCTCTCCAGCACGCAGCGCGTGCTCCTCGATTACGTCCTGGCCGAGAGGGTCGCGTGCGACGAGGACGTCTCGGACTGCATGCACGACCTGTTGGCCGGCATCGACGCGGAATCTTTCGAGGGCTCGCCGCCCCTGTGGTTGTTCCGGGCGCGCGAGCAGCTGGCGGAGGATCCTGCGAACGCGCGCATCGATGCCCTGGCCCGGATCGCCGGCGTGCACCGCTCGCATTTCGCGCGCGCCTTCCAGCATTGGTTCCAGACACCGCCCAGCCTGTTCCGCCGCCGCGCCATGCTGGGTCACGCGATCTGTGCGATCGTTTCCGGCCAGAGCCTTGCGCTGGCCGCCGCCACTGCAGGGTTCGCCGACCAGAGCCATCTGTGCAGATCGATGCGCAGCATCATCGGTACCACGCCGCATCGTCTGCTGCGCCGGGCGTGACCGACGATCACTCCACGAACTTGGGTGGCGGCAGTGCCAGAGTTGCGGACGCCGGCTTCTCGCCCTTCATGTGAGCGACGACCCTCTCTGCGACCAGCGGTGAGGCTTCGAACAGATTGTGGCCGCCGTTCTCGACGATGACATGCGAGCTCTTCGCAAAGCGCGCCGCAATCTCGCGTGCGCTTTCGGGATAGGTGCGCCCATCCAGGGTACCGCTGAGAAACAGCGTCGGAACGCTCGAATGCACGGGCTCGCGGAACTCGTCGCCCAGGTCCGGCACGCCCAACGCGTCGCCGAGGTGGGGAATGGGGAAGTTGAGCACGTCACCGAGCAGCGAGGTGCGCGCCTGCACCTGCACGAGCCGTGCGCGATCGCGCGAGATGCCCGAGGCAGCATCCATTGCCTCCGGCATTCCCCGCATGCTGATTGCGCCCGGCTTGCGCAGCACCTCGTACACCAGCGGAGCGGCCTCGCTGAAATCCCCGCTGTCCATCCTGGCGTAGAACTCCGGCAGCCTGCGGCTGCGGGACGGGTCAGCGATCGAGGCGGCGACGACGTACTGCAGATCGAAGCTGCCTATGACGAGCGTGACGTCCTTGCCGCCCGAATCGCGGAACGTCACGGAAGCGGGGTTCCTGTCCAGCCGCGCATGCACTCGCCGCATCGCTCCGGCCAGATCCGGGTACGCCTTTGCCGCGCGCGGATCTTTATCGATGGTGGCCTGCAGGCGCGCGAAGAACGCATCCGTGAGCGCGGGGAGCTTCACCGTCTCGTCCAGGCCCTCCAAGCCGACAAGCGCGACCCTGTCGATTCGTTCGGGGTAGCGCTTCAGGATGGCGAAGGCCAGGTGCGATCCGTAGCTGATGCCCCACAGGGAGATGGAAGAAACCCCCAGCGCCTCGCGCAGCGCATCCACGTCGGCGGCGCTCTCGACGGTGTTGTAGCCGGCCAGGTCGATTCCCGCCTCCTTCCAGAACCGCGCGCACTCGGTTGCCGTGGCCTGGAGCGCAGACACGATGGCGGCTCGTGTCGCAGGCTTGTCCAGAGGGAGTTGCACGGATCTTGGACAAGGCGGGATGTCGCCGGAACCTCCGGTGCCACGTTGATCGAACGCAATGACGTCGGCCACTTCCCGCAGCGCCTTGAAGATCGCAAAGCGCGCCGGCAGGCTTGCCGCATCGACGCCCGAGCCGCCAGGCCCACCCGCGAGGTACACGATCGGCGGACGCGGGTTCGCCGTGGTGGCCGCGAAGCGCACGAAACTCAACTTGATGCGTCGACTGCCGGGGTCGTTGCGATTCTCCGGGACGAAGAATTCGCCGCGCTCGCCCGACAATCTCGCGCCGTCTCGCGCTTCCAGCTCGTACGGCGACCACGCGACGGGACGCGGGCTGTCCGCCGCGTGCGTTTGCGTGTAGATCCCCAGGAGCGGGGTCGCGAGCATCAGGATCATTCGCGCTTTGCGGACCGGCATGTCTTGTCTCCAGCAGACCGGCGCAAAGGATAGGGGCGCGATACGGATGCCTGGCAGCGTTTTTCGGTGGGCGACGCCTGGAGTCGGTGAATGAGGACGCAGTGCGCGCTGGCGCCTGATAGAAGATCCCAATGATTCGCGTGCTGCTGTTGATGACATTGACCGGCACCGGCGTGGCTGCAGCCGCGAGCACACCCGCGAGTCCGTTCGCATTCGTAAACGAGGTCCGTGCGCTCGCAGGCGACGACCCCGCGTGGGCGAACCCCGCGCACGACGACGGCGATTGGACGTTGCAGCCGCCCTGGCGGGTGAACCCTCAGGATCGCATCGTATGGATTCGGGCCCGGGTGGATTTGCCCGAGGGTTTCGATGTGCGCAGCGAGCCGCTCGGTGTGTACGTCGCGGCCGCCGGATCGTGGGAGGCGTACTGGAACGGCGTGTTCGTCGGTCGCAACGGCGTGCCCGGGCCGACGCGCGCAGTCGAGGTGCCGGGCAAGATCGACGCCGGCGTGTTCGTACCGCCCGAACTGATTCGCGATGACGGCAATCTCCTCGCGATCCGAATCTCGAGCTTCCACGTCGGGCGGACTTTGCGAGCACCGATCCAGGCGATCGCAGTCGAGCGATACGGTTACATCTCGGCCAGGGGCCTGGGAATGCACCCGCTGACCGTGGCAGTAGCAGGCGCACTGCTGCTGGGGAGCGTCTACT
>DASTQG010000305.1:0-6562 GCA_035761885.1 Steroidobacteraceae bacterium
GCTCGCTCACTTCGCGCCCTCGAGCGCACGGCGGATCGTGGCGAGCAGCGCCGCGTCGCGCTGCGCGTCGAAGCGCGGCGCGCTGTTCCAGTCGTAGCTCCAGGGATGCGCGGTGCGGCGCTCGGCCGGCTCGTCGGCATAGCGCGGCAGGACATGAGCGTGCAGCGCGGGCTCGAGGTTGCCGAGCATTGCGTAGTTGATGCGCAGTGCGCCGGTCGCGGCGAGCACCGCATCCCCGAGCCGCGCCATGTCCGCGAGGAAACGCTCGCGTGCCGCGCCATCGAAGTCGTTCAGATGCCCCACGACGGGATCGGGCAGCAGCAGGCAATAGCCGCGCAGCACCTGCGGATCACCCAGGATCGCCCAGCCGCTCGGCATGCGCGCGATCATCCTGGGCTCCTGCCCGGCGCGCAGCGCGGCGACGGTCCTGTGAATCGCCGTGGTCATCAGCGGCCGCCGCGGAAGATGAAGTACACCGCGCCGAGGATGCACAGCGCGGCCCACAGGTAGTCGAGCTTCAGGGGCTCGCGCATGTAGAACCAGGCGAAGGGGACGAACACGGACAGCGTGATGACCTCCTGCAGGATCTTGAGCTGGCCGAGCGACAGGTCGGTGTAGCCGATGCGGTTGGCGGGCACCTGCAGCACGTACTCGAGGAGCGCGATTCCCCAGCTCACGAACGCCGCGATCCACCACGGCTTCTCGGACATGTTCTTCAGGTGCGCGTACCAGGCGAACGTCATGAAGACGTTGGAGAGCGTGAGCAACAGGATGCATTGCGCGATCGGCGAGAGGATCGTACTCATTCCCACTGGACTCCGAGCGCAGCGAGCGCGGCTGTCGTTTCCGGGTAGCTCGAGTGGCGCACCGCGTGCCAGCCGCGGGCCCGGGCGGCCTCGACATTCGCTTCGAGGTCGTCGATGAACACGGTGGCGCGCGGCTCCAGGCCGAAGCGGGCTTCCGCCTGCGCGTAGATCTGCGGGTCGGGCTTCATGACACCGGCTACGAAGGACGGCAGCGCGCCGTGGCCGAGCCGATCCAGGCCGTAATGGTGCACCACGTGCTGCCAGTGCAGATCGCCGATGTTGCTCAGCAGGTGCACGCGGTAGCGCGTGGCGAGCCGCTCGGCGAGGCGCACCATGGCCTCCTGGGGCTCGAACATGTCGTTCCAGTGCTCACGCAGCGCGGCGATGTCCACGCTGCGCGAGGCGAGGCTCGCGATGTTCGCCAGGAACCCGTCGCCCGGCAGCTGGCCGGTCTCGTGACGTACCAGCTCGATGCGGGCCACGATCTGGCGCATGTCCGCGACATCCGCGCCGTGCTCGCGCAGGAAGCGCGTGAGGCGCGAGTAGTCCAGGTGCAGGAGCACCCAGCCGATGTCGAACACCACTGCGCGGATCGCGCCGTTCCCCGCATCCCTCATTCAGGAAAGTCTAGCAAGCTCCGGCGGCTTCGTACCGCGAACCAGTTGCAGTGCGAAGTCGAACGCGTCGACGCGGGTGGCGCGCTCGAAATCGCTTTCCGGTGCCCACGGGGCGGCGGAATCGAAGAAACGTGCCAGGCTGGGCGCGGGTCGCAGGCGCTCGCGCAAAGTGCGCACATCCGGATCGCGTCCCGCCAGGCGGGCGGCGAGGAGCTCGGCGCAGGCATCGTCGCCCGCGCAGGGCGAGCGCGCTTCGTGTCCCATGCGTACCAGCGTGACGCGTGCGGGGTCCAGGGCCCGGATGGCCCTGCAGACGGCTGCGGCGTTCACGAGCGCGCCCGTGAACACGACATCCGCCTGCGTCGCGTTCGCCAGCCCCTGGGTTCCCGAGTGGGTCGTGTGCACGAGCGTGCGCCCGCGCAGGTCCGCCGCTTCGATCTGGGTGGGTGAATTGCCGAAGTCGAACCCTTCCAGGCGGCGGGCGTGGCGCTCCCCCACCGTCAGCCAGTCCGGATGGTCGCGCTTGAGCGCGCGGGCGTCCTCGATGCCGGCCACGGGAATGATGCGAGCCGCGCCGCCCGCGATGGCGTAGCACGCCACCGTGAAGGCCCGGAACACGTCGATCACCACCACCACGCCCCGTGCCGCCCGGGCGCCCTCGATGTAGTCGGCGATCTCGACGCGCATCCCGGAAACCCCGCACGGGTCCGCGCTACTTGCCGCTCCAGCTGCGCACGCGGCCGGTGTCGATATGGACGAAGTCGGACTTGGGGTAATAGCCGACACCGCCGCGCCCGATCTGGAGCGCCAGGTCCCGCACGCGCGCCGTTTCCACGCCGAGCAGGCGCACGTCGATCGCTTTGCCTTTCAGGTGCAGGCTCTTCTGCGCCACGCCGCCTCCGCCCGAGCGACGCAGCAGCTCGTTCGAGGTTGCGGACCGGAAACCGGAAATGACCTCGAAGCGCGGCTCGACGCCGGCGCGCCGGGCGACCTCGTGCAGGTAGTCGAACAGGGGCGGGTCCATGTGCCCGATCTCGCCGCTGCGGTGATCGCGCAGCACGTGGTCGATGCGCGCGAGCGCCTGCGGATCGTAGGCATCGGAGCTGAAATACGCGGCGGTCAGCTCTTCACCGGTGTGCGTGTTCCTGAAGGTGATCGAACGCCCGGCCGGCGCGACCTCGGCGCGAGCGAGCGCGCCCTGTGCGAGCACGCACAGGCCACCCACGATGAAACGTCGCCGCGGCAGCACCAGCCCGTTCATCCTCAACGCGCCTTGAGCACGCTGCCGCGGTCGCCCGGAAACTGGTTCACCGAGACGACCCGCGCGCGCGGGAAGAAGTTGAAATCCGTCGCGCTCGCCCAGGTGTAGGCGCCCATCGCGCGGCCGACGATCAGGTCGCCGATCTTGAGCTCGGGGAGCATCACGTTCTCGGCAATCACGTCGATGGAGTCGCAGGTCGGGCCGGCCAGCACGGAAGCGTGCGCTGGCCCACCCTTGCGCAACGCGCTCACGGGATAGCGGGAATGGTCGTAGAGCTGGCCGCTGAAAGAGCCGTACAGGCCGTCGTCCAGGTAATACCACCACAGGCCGTCGCGCTTCGCACGACCCATGACCGTGGCGACGCCTATGGCCGCCGGGCCGCAGATGAAGCGACCGGGCTCGGCAATCACGCGAATGCCTTCCGGCAGGCGCGCGAGCGCGGCGCGGATCGGGGCGCAGAACTCGTTGATCGGCTGCACCTGCTCGACGTAGTCCACGGGGAAACCCCCGCCGATGTCCAGCAGGTCGATGTCGGCCAGCTTGCGGGCGCGGGCGGTCGCGATCAGCTCGATGCAGGCGTTGACCGCTTCCACGTGCTTGGCGGAGTCCACTGCCTGCGAACCGACGTGGAACGAGAAGCCCGCGACCGGGACATCCAGGCGCTGGGCGCGCTCGAGCAGCGCCAGCGCGTCAGCCGGATCGCAGCCGAACTTGCGCGACAGGTCGCAGACCGCGTCGGGGCTGCGGAAGGAGATGCGCACCAGCACGCGCACGCGCCGCCGGTAGCGCGAGAACTTGGCGATCTCGTCCGGGTTGTCGACGACGAACGTGTTCACCCCGTAGGCGAGCGCATCGCGGATGTCGCTGTCGCGCTTGATGGGGTGGGTGTGGATGCACCGCTCGGGGCTCACGCCCTCCGTGCGCACCACGTCGATCTCGCCGGTGGTGGCGAGGTCGAACCAGGCGCCCTCGTCGCGGAGCGTGGCCACCACCGCGGGGTGCGGCAGGGGCTTGAGCGCGTAGTGCAGGTCGACGCCCGGAAGAGCCTCCTGGAGCGCCCGGTACTGCCGGCGCACGCGCTCGCAATCGATGATGAGAAGCGGCGAGCCGAACTCGCGCGCCAGGCGCTCGATCTGCGCCGGTGTGAACGGATCGATGGCTGGCAGGCCGGCCGGGTCTGCCACCGGCACGCTTTTCAGTTTCGTCGCTCTCGCCACAGCTCTCGCCACTTCGACTTTCCTCCAGGCAGTACGCCCAAAAGGCAAAAGGGTCAGACCCCGATGAGTCTGACCCCCTTGCACGTCAGCGGCGGATTTTAGGACAACTGCGCCAAAGCGCAATGCTGCCGTGAGCCTCGTTCTATGAAGCGCGTCGCATCTCGGCAGCCGGCGTCGCGCGTGCGGCGGCGATGCGCGCGGCAGCGATCTCGTCGGCCACCTCGTTCGCCGGGCGCTCCTCGCGCAGCGCGCGGATCAGGACCACGCGCGTCGTCTCGTAAATGCCGGTCACGCGCGCCCAGACTTCGCGCTCGTCGTGGCCGCCCATGTACTCGAGCGAAGCGCTGATGATGCCGCCGCCGTTCACCACGTAGTCAGGCGCGTACAGGATTCCCTTGCGCAGGAGCGCAGCACCCACGCCGTCGCTCTCGAGCTGGTTGTTGGCGGCGCCGACGATCAGGGGCGCCTTGATCTTCGAAACGTTGCCGGAGGTCAGGACGGCGCCGAGCGCGCACGGGGAAAGCACATCGGCTTCCACGTACAGGATCTCGCTCGCGCTGACCGCACGTGCGCCGAACTCGCGCACGCAACGCTCCACGGCCTCGGTGCTCACGTCCGCGACGACGAGCTTCGCCCCTTCGTTCTGCAGGAGCTTGCACAGGTGGTAGCCGACCTGGCCCACGCCCTGGATCGCCACCGTGAGCCCCTTCAGCGAGGTGCGACCGAGCTTGAGCTCGACCGCCGCGCGCATGCCCTGGAAAACGCCGAAGGCAGTCTTGGGGGCCGGATTGCCGCCCGCAGCGGCGCCCTTCTGCTTACGGCCGGAGACGAACCTGGTCTCGCCGGCGATGATCTCGATGTCGCTCTCGGAGATGCCGACATCCTCGGCTGTGATGTAGCGCCCGCCCAGGCTCTGCACCGAGCGGCCGAAGGCGCGCAGCAGCGCCTCGGACTTGTGCTGGCGTGAATCGCCGATGATGACGGACTTGCCGCCGCCGAACGGCAGACCGGCCATCGCGTTCTTGTAGCTCATGCCGCGCGAAAGGCGCAGCACGTCGCGCAGGGCTTCCTCATCGCTCGCGTAGGGCCACATTCGGCAACCGCCCGCGGCAGGGCCGAGGGCCGTGCTGTGAACCGCGATGAGCGACTTGAGGCCGGTCGTCTCGTCGTGGAAGAAGGAAACGCTTTCGTGACCGCGGAAGCTGTCGCTGTCGAAGAGCATCGCTGGAGCTCCAGTAGGAAACGGTGGCGGCACGGGGCCGATGGGTGGACACGATATTCCACTGTTTTTGGCAATGTATGCCGTTCTGACCCCCTGTGTGGCCTGTACAGGAGTTGTTCTTGCCTCTTAACAGCACCTCTATGGCAGAATCTTCCAATGGATAAGACCGACCTGCGCATTCTGGACCTGCTCCAGCAGGACGCCAGCCGCTCCACGGCCGAGATCGCCGAAGCGGTCGGCCTGTCGCCCTCCCCCTGCTGGCGCCGGATCTCGCTGCTCGAGGAGGCCGAGGTGATCCGCCGGCGCGTTGCCCTGCTCGATCGGGACAAGCTGGGCCTCTCCGTCACCGTGATCGTGAGCGTGCGGCTCACGACGCACGGGCGGCAGTCGCTCGCCGATTTCGAGCAGCGCGTGCGCACGTTTCCAGAGGTGATCCAGTGCTTCACCGTGATGGGCGCGATCGATTTCGTGCTCACGGTGGTCACGACCGACATTCGCGCCTACGAGCGTTTCATGCGCGAGCACCTCTCACAGCTCCCCGGCGTGCAGGGCATCGAGTCGAACATCGTCATGACGGCGATCAAGGACACGACGGCCCTGCCCCTGGATCTGGTCCGGCCCGGGGACTGAATCCTGACAATGTGCCGCGGGCACGCTCGCGCGCATCGGGGGCTGATTTAGACTTCGCGCCCATGGCCGCAACTGCCCAAACGACGGCGAACGCCCCGGCTCCGCAAACCGACGCCGGCCACGAGCTGGCGGTGCTCCTGCGCTCGCGCGTTCCGCTGATCGTGATCGAAACTCACGAGGAAGCGCGCGCACTGACCCTGCTCGCAACTCTCGCCGTCAAGGTGGCGCGCTCCGGCCACACGCCGATGTTCCAGTGGACCGTCACCGACGGCCTGCGCCGGCTCGACCTGGATCTGGGCACGCCCGATCGCACCAAGGACGAGCCCCTCGAGGTGCTCAAGCACATCCGCGCCACGCACGTGGCCGGCGTCTACGTGCTGGTGGACTTTCACCCGTTCCTGAACGATCCGAAGCACGTGCGCCTGATCAAGGACATTTGCCTGGAATACGGCAGGGCGGCGCGCACGCTGGTCCTGCTGAGCCACGAGCTGCAGCTGCCGCGGGAGCTCGAAGCATTCAGCGCTCGCTTCGAGCTGGCGATGCCGGGGCGCGAGGAGCGGCGCGAGCTGATCGAGGGCATCGCGCGCGAATGGGTCGGAGCGAACCCCGGCTCGCGCGTGAAGGCCGACCGCCACGCACTCGAGCTGCTGGTGGAGAACATGTCCGGGCTGACGACCGCGGACACGGCCCGCCTGGCGCGCAAGGCAATCTTCGACGACGGCGCGCTGAGCGGCGCGGACCTGCCTGCGCTCATGCAGGCGAAGTACCAGCTCCTGAACCGCGCCGGCGTCCTGAGCTATGAGCACGAC
>DASTQG010000306.1:0-5002 GCA_035761885.1 Steroidobacteraceae bacterium
AGCCGGCTGAGCAGCCGGAGGACGACGACGCCGACCAGGATTACGACGCCGATATCGCGGCGATCTTCAGCGAAGAGGCCACCGAGCTGCTCGAAGCCGCCGATGTCGCGCTGCGCGGGTGGAACGGCTCTCGCAACGACAAGGAGCTGGCATTCGAGCTCAAGCGGCAGCTGCACACGCTCAAGGGCGGTGCGCGCATGGCCGGCATCAAGGCGATGGGCGACCTGTCGCACGAGCTGGAAACGCTGGTGATCCAGATCGACGCGGGCATGGTGTCCGCGGACGATCAGGCTTACCACGTGCTGCAACGGAGCGTGGACGAGCTCAGCCACATGCGCGACGCCGTGAGCGCGGGTCGACGCGTCGCGCCGGCGCGCGAGCTGCTGCGAAGCATCCGCGCGCTGTCACACGGGCACCCGATGCCCGTGGAAGAAGACGAGGCGCCCGCGAAGCCCGCCGCGAAATCGATCGAAGTCTCCCCGCCCGCGCCGAAAGTTGCAGAGCCCACGCCGATTCGCGTGGAGCCGCCCGCACGGTCCGTTGCGCTGCGCGAGGAGCCGGTGCACGCCGCGCATCCCGAACCGGCACGACACGAGCCGATGCGAGACGAGCCCGCGCGCATCGAATCCGCTCGAGCGGAGGCTGTCGCCGAGAGTCGTTCGCAGCCCGAGCCCGTGCGCGCACTGCAGCGGACCGAGGCACCGCCGCGTGTGGAGACACCGCATTCGGTCATCATCACGCCCGAGGCCGAAAGCACTGACGAGGAGCCGGGCGTGCTGCCCGCGGCGCTGCCGCCGGGCCGCGAGCCGCAGGCTGCGCCCGAGCGCCAGGAAATGGCACGCGTGGACGCGGACCTGCTCGACACACTGCTCAACAACGCGGGCGAAGTGAGCATCTTCCGCTCGCGCCTGGAGCAGCAGGTCAGCTCCATCGACTTCAACCTGCAGGAGCTGACTCGCACCGTCACGCGCCTGAAGGAACAGCTGCGCAAGCTCGAAATGGAGACCGAGGCGCAGATCCTGCACCGCCACCAGGAAGAGGGCTCGCGCCGCGACGACTTCGATCCGCTGGAGCTCGATCGCTACTCCGCCATCCAGCAGTTCTCGCGCGCGCTCGCGGAAGGCGCGAGCGACGTGGGCAGCATCCAGAGCCTGCTCGAGAATCTCACGCGCGAGACGCACAACCTGCTCATGCAGCAGGCCCGCGTCATCACCGAGTTGCAGAACGGCCTGATGCGCACGCGCATGGTGCCGTTCTCGCGGCACGTGCAGCGCCTGAGCCGCATCGTGCGCCAGGTGGCGACCGAGCTCGGCAAGAAGGTCGAGCTGGGCGTGGAAGGCGCCGCCGGCGAGCTGGACCGCCAGGTGCTCGAGCGCATGCTGCCGCCCTTCGAGCACATGCTGCGCAACGCCGTAGTGCACGGCATCGAAGGGCCGGCGGAGCGCATCGCTGCCGGCAAGCCGGAGACCGGCAGGATCACCGTGAACCTGCACCGCGAGGGCGCGGAAGTAGTGATCTTCGTGCGCGACGACGGCGCGGGCCTCAACATTCGCGCGATTCGCGACAAGGCCGTGGCCATGGGCCTGGTCGATCCGCGCCAGTCGCTGACCGACGAAGAGGCGATGCAGCTCATTCTCGAGCCGGGTTTCAGCACCGCGGGCAAGCTCACGCAGGCTGCGGGGCGTGGCGTGGGCATGGACGTGGTCGCCAACGAGGTGAAGAAGCTCGGCGGCGCGCTGTTCATCGAATCCGTTCACGGTGCCGGCTCCACGTTCACCATCCGCCTGCCGTTCACGCTCGCGATCAGCCAGGCGCTCATCGTGCGTGTGGTCGACGAGCTGTACGCCTTGCCGCTGCCCACGGTGGAAGGTGTCGTGCGCCTCGCGAAGGACGAGGTGATGCGTCACCTGCACGAAGAGCATCCGTCGTTCGAGTACGGCGGGCAGAAATACCGGTTTCAGCACCTGGGCGCGTTCGTCGGCGGCGGCCCCGCGCTGCTGCCCGAGCAGGACGTGTCGGTGCCGATCATCCTGGTGCGTGCCGGCGAGCATTCCACGGCGCTCGTGACCGACGAGCTGGTGGGGAGCCGCGAGATCGTGGTGAAGTCCGTGGGCCCGCAGATTTCCGGCATCCGCGGCATCTCCGGCGCCACCATTCTCGGCGACGGCCGCATCGTCATCATTCTCGACGTGGGCGCGCTGGTGCGCTCGGAATGGCGCACGCGGCCGGCGCTCGACATGTCGGCGCGCGACCGCATCGACACCCGCACCTTCGCGCTCGTGGTCGACGACTCGATCACCGTGCGGCGCGTGACGCAGCGCCTGCTCGAACGCAACGGCATGCGCGTCATGACCGCGAAGGACGGCGTGGACGCGGTGTCGATCCTGCAGGAGCACGTGCCCGACGTGATCCTGCTCGACATCGAGATGCCGCGCATGGACGGCTACGAGGTGGCTTCGCACGTGCGCAACGACCTGCGGCTCAAGGACGTGCCGATCGTCATGATCACCTCGCGCGTCGGCGAGAAGCACCGCGCCAGGGCCATCGAGATCGGCGTGAACGACTATCTGGGCAAGCCCTACCAGGAGGCGCAGCTCCTGGATGCGATCGAGCCGCTGGTGCAGCGCCGCCGGCGCGCGTGAGGCCAGGAAGGAGACGATAGATGGAAGCACTGGCCACCGAACTCTACAGCCTGCTCGTACCGCTCCTGGACGAGCGGCTCATCGTGCCGCGCGCGAGCGTCGCCGAAGTGATCGGCTACCAGGCGCCGGTGGAAATGGCGGGCGCGCCGCCGTGGTATCTCGGCACGGTCAGCTGGAACGGGCGCAGCGTGCCGGTGGCGTCGTTCGAGGGCGCATGCGGCCAGACCATTCCCGCCACCGGCGGGCGCACGCGCATCGTGGTGTTCTACTGCGTCGGCGACAAGCTGCCGGTGGGATTCTTCGGCATCCTCACGCAGGGCTTTCCGCAGCTCGTGCGCGTGAATCCGGACGTGCTCAAGCCCGATCTCACGCGCACCTTCGCCGAGCGCATGCCGGTGCTCTGCCAGGTGCGCATGATCAACGAGACGCCGCTGATTCCCGACCTCGAGCGGCTCGAGGAAATGATCAGCGAAGAGACATCGGTCACTGCCTGACCGGTGACGTCGCCGGCGGGCCGGACGCCGTGCAGATGAAGAAATGGTCCGCGCCGAGGTTTCCCGCCCTGAGGATGTTGAACAGCGTCCGGCGCAGCAGCAGGTTGCGCGTGTCGTATTTGCGCACGAAGCGGATGTAGGTGCTGAGCGTGGTGTAACTGTCGATCGAGAATCCTGACAGCTCGAGCAGTTCCTGCAGCGCGCGGCGCGGGAAGAGGTTGATGTGGTGGGGTGGATCCACCATGCCCCAGTTGCGCAGCCCCGAGCGCCGCCGGTGTATGCATGCCGGATTGGGCGTGGACAGGAAGAGGGAACCGCCCGGGCGCAGGCGGGCGTGCAGGTCTTGCAACAGACCGGCGGGATCCGCGACGTGTTCGATCACGTTGAAGGAACACACCACGTCATGGTCGGTGGGCAGCGCGGCCAGCGGCGACTTCAGCAACTCGACGCCGAACTGCTCGCGCGCGTAGCGGATTTCAGCGTCCGAGATCTCCACGCCCTGCGCGTCGAATCCGAACTCCGAACGCGCCAGGAACACGAAATAGCCGTTGCCCGCGCCTACGTCCAGCACGCGCGCTCTTCCATGCCGCGCCCGGATCTTCTCGAGGATGTGGCGCCAGCGAAAGCCCCACTCGAGCTCCACCTGTGCCTTGTCGCTGCTTGCGATCGTGTAGTAGTTGTCTTGCTCGTACTGGGCATGGACGAACTCCAGGTCGGCCATGATGGTCCCGCAGCTGCGGCAGGTGTAAATCTCGATGCCTCGCTTCTGAAACGCATGGACGGGTACGCCATGAGCGGTTCCAACGACACACTGGGAAATCATTGCGCAATCCAGGATGAAGGTTCGGTGGCCGCTGGCATCGTGCCGTCGTGGGCGGCGCAAGAGCAAGGCGCGGTGCGGCGCGCAAAATCTACATGAATCGGCATTGGCCGCGCCGAGGCGGCCTCACCGTCAGCGGCGCGGCAGGTGCACCACGTGTCCGCCTGATTTCTCGTCGCGCTCCAGGCTCACCAGCCCGCGTTGCGCCGCCTCCTCCAGCAGGTCGCTGAAGGAACCGAAGCCGTAGTACGACTCGTTGAAGCCCGGCATGCGCCGCTTCAGTGCCTGCTTCACCATCGAGCCCCAGACCTTTTCTTCCTCGCCGCGCTCGGCGGTCAGCGCCTCGATCGTGCCGAGCACCAGGTCGAACGCTTCCTGTTTTCGATCCTCCTTGGGCGCCGGCGCCGGTGCCGGCGCAGCCGCGCCGGAAGAAGCCTTCTTCGCGGGCTGCTTGCGCCGCGCCCGCTTGTTCTCGCTCTCGCGCACCAGGTCGTCGTAGTAGATGAACTCGTCGCAGTTCGCGATCAGCAGGTCAGAGCTGGAGCTCTTCACGCCCACGCCGATCACCGTCTTGGCGTTCTCGCGCAGCTTGCTCACCAGCGGCGAGAAGTCCGAGTCCCCGCTCAGGATCACGAACGTGTCCACGTGCGCCTTGGTGTAGCACAGGTCGAGCGCGTCCACGACCATGCGGATGTCCGCGGAGTTCTTGCCGGACATGCGCACGTGCGGGATCTCGATCATCTCGAACGCGGCCTCGTGCATCGCGACCTTGAATTCCTTGTAGCGCTCCCAGTCGCAATAGGCCTTCTTCACCACGATGCTGCCCTTGAGCAGGAGCTTCTCGAGCACCTTGCGCATGTCGAAGCGCTCGTAGCGCGCGTCGCGCACGCCGAGCGCGATGTTCTCGAAATCGCAGAATACGGCGATGTTGCGGATGGCGGAGGGAGAGGGCATGCAGCGTTCCTTGGTTCGGGTCGTAGGAAGTGTAGGGGAGAAAAAGGGGACATTCACATTTTCGGGGCGCCTCGCCCCGAAAATGTGAATGT
>DASTQG010000307.1:0-12839 GCA_035761885.1 Steroidobacteraceae bacterium
GGAACACCACGTCGATGAGGGTGGGATGGTTGGCGACGATGAGCTGGCCGCCTGCCAGCAAGCGTTCGCGCCCGCGCACCTCGTAGGTAAGCAGGCCGAGTACGCGCATCAGGCCTACGAACCGCGCGAAAGTGTGACGCAGAACCATACGAATCAGCGGCTGCGCCCGTTCCCGCGAGCCGGCCGCGATGCGCAGCAGCGGGAACACCGTGAAACTCAGCAGCGCACCACCGATGCCGAACAGCGCGAAGCACAGTCCTGTGCCGAAGATGCGCCACGTCCGGCCCAGGCGCGCGCTCAAGCTCGTCCTCTCGAGTCCTGGTCCGCGCGCCACCGAAATACGCTCTCGACTTCCAGTGCCAGATCGGTGCGGCAGATGTCGCCCTTCAGGATCGCGACCGGCCCATGCGGGCGCAGCCGCTGCTGCACGATGTGCTCGACTTCCGCCAGGGACTGCTCGGTGCGCACGTAGAGCTTGACGCCTTCCGGGGTGAAACCGAGCGACGAGCTGCCGCCGAGGTGCAGGCGCGCCGCATGAGTCAACAATGCGTCAACGTTCGCCAGGGTTTCCAGCAACTGGCGCTCGGAATCGCCCGGATGAAGGGTGGCGTGCCCCACCACGCTGGCGGTGCCGGAGACGAACAGCAGCGAACAGTCGCGCCAGTGCTTGAGCATGGCGCGCGAGAAGCTCGGGCTGCGGGGACCGTATTCACGCGGGTAACGGAAGGCGCTTACCTGTCGGGGATTCTCCACCTGCAGCGCGGGGGTTCTCCCCGCCAGGAAGCACAAGGTCAGCCCTTCGCCGTGCGTGCCGATCGCGGTGGCGGCCGGCAGCGTCTGCTCGAAGCCGGGGCGCAGGGCCACCGCGTGGTGACGCCCGAGGCTGAACTGCCGGTAGCGCTCGGCATCGCCGGCGCCGTCCGTGATGCGGGCCAGGTAGTTCCAGGCGCGCAGCCAGTTCGGATAGCCGAGCGTTCGGATCAGCTGGTCCGCCCGCACGTACGCCCGCAGGACGCTGCGCTCCATGTTGGCGATGTCCGCCTCGGAAAGGTGGAGCCAGCCGAACAGCACCTCGCTGTTGGTGGTGTGGTGGATGCCGTCGGTCACACCAGTGCTCACCGGCTCATTGCTCAGCCACAACTCGGCTGCGGAGCCCTGACCCACGGGGTCGAGCGCGATCGGCACGAGGCGCGGATCGGCGACGGGAGGCGCGTCGATCCCGTAGTGCAGACAAGCGAGCACGTGCTCGTCCAGGCCACGCTGCAGGCGTTCGCGGGTGGCGGGCTCGATGCGCAGCGGACACGGCGCGAGCGCGCGACGCTCCGCAGGCGCGGGCCCCTGCGTCGCGCCCTCGTCAGTGCTCAGTGCAGTCATGTCCGCAGAAAGGTGGTTCATGCATCGTCGTGCCAAAGCTCTTGCGCGGCTTTTCCACTAGCACCATGACCCCATACAATTAGCTTAGCGCGATTCGCGCGCCAAGACTTCGTCCAGACGTGCCTGAATCCACTCCCCTGTCGCCGTTGCCCGTGCTGCCCGCGTATTTCAGCGACGAGGAAAGCAGGCGTCGGCGCGTGGGCGCGATGTTCGACGCGACAGCCCGGCATTATGACTGGATCACCTCCGTGATGAGCTTCGGCTCGGGCCGCTGGTATCGGCGCGACGCGTTGCTGCGCCACGGTCTGGCGGCGGGCATGCGTCAGCTCGACGTGGGCGCCGGCACCGGCGTGCTCGCGCTCACCGGCCAGCAGATCGTCGGTGAGCGGGGTTTCGCCGTCGCGCTCGATCCCAGCCAGCCGATGCTCGACATCGCGCGCCGGTCGGGAGTGCGTTGCGTCCTGCCGGGACGCGGCGAGGCGCTGCCCTGCGCGGATGCGAGCTTCGACTTCCTCAGCATGGGTTATGCGCTGCGCCACGTCCGCGACCTGCATGGCACATTTCGCGAGTATGCCCGCGTCCTGGAGCCCGGCGGCCGGCTGCTGCTCCTGGAGATCACGCGCCCGCCGGGACGGCTGGCCCGCGCTGCGCTCAAGTTCTATCTCAAGCGCGTGGTACCGACCGTCGCGCTCGTATTCCGGCGATCCGCCCAGACGCGCACGCTCATGCGCTTCTACTGGGACACGATCGAGCATTGCGTGCCCCCCGCCACCATTCTCGAAGCGCTTCGCGGCGCTGGTTTCGTCGACATCCACCGCCACGTCACGCTCGGCATCTTCAGCGAGTACGTCGCCCGGCGCGGGCCCGCCTGATCGTTGCCGAAGGTAATCGCATGTCCGTGCAGAACCCCGAAGAAGCGCTGATGGCGCGCCAGCTCGTCCAGGCGCTCAATCTGCAGCACGTCGCGCCCGCCGAGATCGCGCCGACCGCGCCACTGTTCGGCCATGCCGCCGGAAGCCTCGGCCTGGATTCGATCGATGCGCTGGAGATCGCGCTCGCGGTCCAGCAGCACTACGGCGTGGAGCTGCGCTCGGAGGATCCCGAGACGCGTCCCGCCTTCGGCTCGCTGCGTGCGCTGACCGAGTACGTGCTGCGCAAGCGCGGGCAGCGCTGATCCGCGGCTGGCGCCATGCTTGCGCTGGCCGTTGCCTATCCATTGCTGGTCCACGCGGGAATTCTCTGGCCCTCGCCCTGGCTCCAGTGGCTCGCGCTGGTCGTGCTGTGCGCGCTGCCGCTGCATCACGCGCTGCGCGAGAGTCGATGGTGGGCATGGGTGGCGCTGGTGCTGGCCGCGCTCGCCGCCGGCGCCTGCGTGATGTGGGGCGCCGCGCAGTTCCTGCTCTATCTGCCTCCGGTCCTCATTCCGCTTTCGCTGCTGGGCGTGTTCGGCGCCACGCTGCGCGCGGGACGTGAGCCGCTCATCACGCGCATCGCGCGCGTTTCGCGCGGCGGCGTCCTGCCGCCCGAGCTGGCGCCGTACACGCGCCGACTGACGCTCGTGTGGTGCGGCGCCTTCGTTGCCATGTCGGTTTCCGCGCTGGTGCTCGCGCTCTTCGCACCCCTCGAAGCGTGGTCGCTGGGCACGAACTTCGCGCCCTACGCCTTGATCGGCGCTCTGTTCGTCGGGGATCACACCTACCGCCGCCTGCGCTTCAGGCATCTGCCACATCCGGGTTTTCTGGCGTACGTGCGCCTCATCGGCCCGAGCATGCGATGAGCGGCGTGTTCCTGCAGCGCGCGGACGACGATGCCATGGTGTGGGGTCGCCATGGCCCCGTGCGGGCGCGCGAGCTGCAACTGCGGGCGCGCGAGTTGGCCAGCCGACTCGAGCCGCATGGCTACTACGTCAACGCCTGCGAGAGCCGCGCGGCCTTCATGATCGGATTCCTGGCCGCCCTGGAGCGGGGCGCGACGCTGCTGTTGCCCTCGCAGGCGAGTGCCGCAGCGTCGCAGGCTCTGGCGCAGCAGTATCCGGACCATGGCTTGCTCACCGATGCGCTGGTGAACGGCGCGCTGGACGAAAATGTTCCGTCAAAGCACAGCCCGCCCTTCGTCCACGCGGCCGATGCAGAGCATCGTGCGGCCGCCATTGTCTTCACCTCCGGTAGCACCGGTGCGCCGCAGGGGCACGCCAAGCGCTGGCTTTCGTTGGTGAGGACCGCCGAGCTCGCTTGCAGCCGCCTCATCGGGGCAGGTCATTGCAACCTGGTCGCCACCATGCCGTCGCAGCACATGTACGGGTTCGAGGCCGCCATCATGATGGTGCTCGCGGGACGCTGCGCGGTCGCGGACGGACGGCCGTTCTTCCCTCGTGACATCGCAGAGACGCTGGCAACGATCCCGCCGCCGCGCGCACTGATCACCACACCCGCGCATCTACGCGCCTGCGTCGGAGCGCAGATCGCGCTGCCGGAGCTGACGTTCATTCTCTCCGCGACCGCGCCTTTGCCCGACCAGCTCGCTGTGGATGCGGAGGCGTTGTGGCACGCCCCGGTCCGCGAGATCTACGGCTGTACGGAAGCCGGGACGATGGCAACCCGTCGCACTCTCGACGGCGACATCTGGCTGCCGCTGCCGGGAACGCGCTTCGAGACCGCAAACGGGGCGGCCCGCTACTGCGCGCCGCATTTGCCCGAGCCGGTGGAACTGCAGGACGTACTCGAGCCCGCCGGCGCGGGCGTGCGGCTCATCGGCCGTTCCAGCGACCTGGTGAAGATTGCGGGCAAACGCGCCTCGCTCGCCGATCTCACGCAGCAGCTGCTCGGCATCGACGGCGTCATCGACGGCGTGATCTTCATGCCCCAGCCGGATGGGCGCTGCGCCGCGCTGGTGGTCGCTCCCGGGCGCAGTCGCGAGGAAATCCTCGGTGCCCTCGCGCAGCGCGTGGACGCGGCGTTCCTGCCCCGGCCTCTGCGACTGGTCGCGTGCCTGCCGCGCAACGACAGCGGCAAGCTGCCGCGCGACGCGTTGCTCGCGGCACTGGGCGAGAACATTTCGTGAACATGGCCACTGTCACCGTCACGATGACGATAGCGCCCGACGATCCTTCCCTGGACGGACACTTCCCGGGCCGGCCGATCGTGCCGGCCGTCGTGCTGCTCGATCTCGCCTCGCGTGCGTTGCGCGCGCAGGCGCCACACGCGCGCGTGCGCGGCGTCGCCCAGGCCAAGTTCCCGAGCCCGCTCCTGCCCGGAGAAACCCTGCACATCGAGTGCGAATTCCACGAGGGCGCGGCGAGCGCGGGCTTTCGTTGCGTGAGCGCGGGCCGCGTGGTGGCCGACGGAGTCCTGGTCCTGGATCCCGGGAGCCCGGAGCGGTGACGGCCGAATGGAAGAGCCAGCGCGAGCGCAGCACGGCGTTCATGCTGCGCGTGCTGGTTCGCGCGGCGTTCCTCGTCGGCCGTCGCGTCATGCGCTGGCTGATGTGGCCGGTCGCAGCGTACTTCTGGCTCACGCATCCCGCAGCGCGCAAGGCCTCGCTCGCCTATCTCGGGCGTGTCGAGCCGCGGCGCCGCGCTGGCGCGGCCCGCGTGATCCGTCATTTCCATACGTTCGCGAGTGTGGCGGTCGATCGCTTGTACCTGCTGAGCGGGCGCACCGCGGGCCTCGAACTGCGTACGCAGTACGGACCGGGCGCACGCGAGCAGCTCATGAGCGGGCGCGGCTGCCTGCTGATCGTGGCGCACTACGGCAGCTTCGAATCGCTGCGCGTGCCGGCGGTGCGCCGCAGGCAGCGCAGCATCCGCATCGTGCTGGACCGGCAGGTCGGGCGCATGGCGCTCGCGCTCTTCGACGAGCTCGATCGGGAGCTGGCCGCCGGCATCATCGACGCCTCCCGCCCGGGGCCGGAGGTCATGCTCAACGTGAAGCACGCACTGGATGCGGGCGACATCGTGGGCATCATGGCGGACCGTGCCCGTAGCGATGAACGCGCCGCCGTCGTGGACTTCCTGGGCGGCAAGGTCCGCATGCCCGCGGGGCCGTGGCTCATCGCCGCGACTCTGCAGGTGCCGGTCGTGCTCGGCTTCGGCGCTCTGCACGGCGATCGCCTGTACGAGTGCAGCCTGGAGTTGTTCGCCGAACGCGTCGAGCTGCCGCGCGAGACACGCGAAACGGCGCTGCGAGAGGTGATGCAGCGCTACGCTCATCGGCTGGAACAGGCGGTCCGCGCTGCCCCGTACAACTGGTTCAACTTCTACGACTACTGGATGACCGACGAGGAACTCAGCTCGCATGTCCGGCTCGCCGCTCGCCATTAGCGCCTGGACTGCCACGTCCGCGCTGGGACGTGGCCGCGACGCGCACGCGCGCGCGCTGTTCGACGAGCGCACGGGTCTCGCGCCCACCCGCTTCGAAACCTGCACGCTCGAGTGCTGGATCGGCGTGGCCGGCTCGCTGGATCGACCGCTGAGCGGGGAGCTCGCCGCCTGGGATTGTCGCAACAACCGTCTCGCGCAACTTGGCCTGGAGCAGGATGGCTTCACCGCGCAGGTCGCGCGCGCCGCGGAGCGCTACGGCGCGGAGCGCATCGGCGTGTTCATGGGAACCAGCACCTCGGGCATCCACTCGGCGGAGCTGGCGTATCGCGAACGCGATCGGGCCGCAAACCGCCTGCCCGCGGACTTCGATCATGGTCGCACGTCCTGCACCTGGTCGATCGCGGGCTTCGTGCAGGCAAGCCTCAAGCTGCGAGGAGAGAGCATCGCCATTTCCACCGCGTGCTCTTCCAGCGCCAAGGTGTTCGCCAGCGCACGCCGCGCCATCCAGGCGGGCCTGTGCGACGCCGCCGTCGTGGGCGGAGTCGACTCTCTGTGCCTCACGACACTGCACGGCTTTCACTCGTTGCAGCTCGTCTCGCGCGACATCTGCCGGCCCGCGGACACCCGCCGCAACGGCATTTCGATCGGAGAGGCGGCCGGCTTCGCACTGCTGGAACGCGCTGATGCCGAGCTCGCGCTGCTGGGTGACGGCGAGAGCAGCGACGCGCACCACATGTCGGCGCCGGAGCCGAACGGCCGCGGTGCGGGGGAGGCGATGACGCGCGCGCTCGCGCGGGCCGGCCTGCAGGCCGCCGACATCGACTACGTCAACCTGCATGGAACGGCCACGCCCGCGAACGATGCCGCGGAGGATCGGGCGATCTGCAGCGTGCTGGGTGAGAGCACGCCGGTGAGCTCCACCAAGGGCTGGACGGGACACACGCTCGGTGCCGCCGGCATCCTGGAGGCGGTGATCTCTCTGCTGTGCGTCGAGCACGGCTTCGTGCCACGCAGCCTCAACACTCTCAGCCCGGATCCGTCGCTGCGCGCGAACCTGGTGCGCGACAGCCGGCGGGCACGCATCGGGCGCGTGATGTCGAATTCGTTCGGATTCGGCGGCAGCAACTGCTCGCTGGTGCTGGGCCGCCCGTGAGCGCGCCACTGCCGATGTCCGCTTTCGTGCAGGCCGTGGGCCTGTTCGCGCCGGGCCTGCCGAACTGGAGTACGAGCCTGGCTACCCTCAACGGCGAACAACTTTACGCCGCCAGCGACGCAGGCATTGCGCCACCGCAACCGCAGCTGCTGCCGCCGAACGAGCGCCGGCGCGCGCCGTTGTCGGTGCTGCTGGCACTGCACGCGGCCGAGGACGCTGTGCAACGATCGGGGATTGCCGCGGGTGACCTGCCGTCGGTGTTCGGCTCCTCGGACGCGGAGATGGCGATCATTCACCGCATCTCGTCGGCACTCGCGGAACCGGCGCGCAGCGTATCGCCGACGGACTTCCACAACTCGGTCCACAACGCGGCGGCGGGCTACTGGGGCATCGCGGCGCGCGCCACGCGTTCGGCAACCACGCTGGCCGCGTTCGACGGCACCTGCGTCGCTGCGCTGCAGGAGAGTTTCGCGCTGCTGGCCGACGGCGAGCGTGCGGTGCTGCTGGTCCTGTATGACGTTCCGCCGCCCGTTCCCTTGTACGAGAAGCGGCCGATCGAAGTGCCGGTTGCGGTGGCGCTGGTACTGTCGCGGGAATCCTCGACGGCGAGCCTGGCGAGCGTGCGGCTGGATCGCGCCGACACCGAAACGCAGCTTCCCGATCCCACGCTCGAGCGTTTGCGGCGCGCCAACCCTGCGGCGCGGGTGCTGCCGCTGTTGTGTGCGATCGCGCGGGGCAGCGAGGAACTGGTGGGACTGCGCGCGCAATCGGGTCGCATCGTCGGCGTGCGGGTGAGCCGCCCGTGATCGGCCGCGAGGAAATCCTCACGTTGCTGCCGCACGCCGGACGCATGTGCCTGATCGAGCAAGTGCTGTCCTGGAACGAAGGCGGAATCGCATGTACGTCCGGGCTGCACCGCCGCGCCGATCATGCGCTGCGCCGCGGCGGGGAGCTCAGCTCAGTGCACCTGATCGAGTACGGCGCGCAGGCGATGGCTGCCCACGGCGCGCTGCTGGCGCGCCGCGAAGGTGCGCGCGCGCAGCCGGGCATGCTGGTGGCCGTCCGCGATTTCCTTACGTCCGTCGCCACGCTCGACGACCTCCCTGAAACTCTGCGCATCGAGGCGCATCCGCAACTTGCGCGCGCCGACGCCCTCATCTACCGCTTCACGGTCGCTCACGCCGGGACCCGCATTGCATCCGGCCGCGTCACCGTGATGCTCGTCGCCTGACGTTCATCCCAGCGAGCAACAAACAGGCGCGGCATGCGCCGGTCGGTTCAGTTTCCGTTCATGTGAGATTGCGGATCGTATGCGGGCCCGCCAGGGCCGATCACGTCCGCTGCCGTCCACACCCCGGGGAGGGAACTCGCATGAGCAGGCGACTTGCATGGCTCCTCAGCGTCTGCGTACTGGCCACCGCGTGCACGGCTCCGCCTCCCCAGCCGGTGACGACGCGCAACAGCGAGCTCACGCACGGCAACGTGCAGATGAATCTCAAGGTGGGGGCCACGACGCAGACCGAGGTGCTCGAGACCTTCGGCGCGCCCAACATCACCTCGATCGACGGCTCCGGCCAGGAAGTGTGGACCTACCAGCGCCACGCAACGGTCTCGCAGTCTTCCTCCTCGCAGAGCTACTGGACGATCGTGCTCTTCGGCGGATCGCAGGACGCCAGCGGCTTCGAAGAGTCGCAGCGCACGCAGACGCTGATCATCAAGTTCGACTCGAAGAAGGTCGTCTCCGACTTCCGCAGTCGCAGCAGCGAGTTCTGAGGTGCGCATGAAACTTCTCGCCGTCTTCTGCGGCTGCATGCTGCTGGGGGCCTGCGCCACGGTGCAAAAGCCCGCGCTGACCCCGCTCCAGATCCAGGCGATCCAGTCGAAGGAGTTCGAGACCGACAAGAACATCGCGTTCGGAGCCGTGGTCAGCGTGTTCCAGGATGCGGGCTACATCGTGCAGAGCGCGGACAAGGACAGCGGCTTCATCACCGCGGCCAGTCCGGCCACCGAGAAGACCGCCTTGTGGGGGCTGCTGACCAATTCCAGCACCAGCGCACAGACCAGGGCGACCGCGTTCGTGGAGCAGATACGCGCCGGCTTCGTCACGGTACGGCTCAATTTCGTCAACGCGGTGCGCACCTACGGCTCGAACGGGCAGGCGATGGACCACGACCAGGCGCTGCTCGACCCGAAGGTGTACCAGTCCGCCTTCGACAAGATCGACAGCGCGATCTTCGTGCGCATGGGCACGCGCGCGCCCGAACCCGCAACGGTCAGGTAATCCCGCCAGCGTCGGGGCACCCACGATCGCTTGACACTCTCCCGCCCCGTGCCTACGCTGCCCGGCCACTGTCAGGTGTACGGGAAGCCGGTGCGTCGTTTCACGACCAGGCCGGCGCTGCCCCCGCAACGGTGATCGAGTCACACGGCATCCGATGCCACTGCGAAGCGAGCGAAGCTCGTGACGTGGGAAGGCGATGCCGGGCGAGGTCCTCCTCGCGCTCGTAAGCCCGGAGACCGGCCTGACGGTCATTACCAGTCGCGCGGCGGGCGAGGCCTGGGCTCTTCACAGAGCACCTGCCCTTCTCCTCCACGCCGCTGGCCCACAACTTCAAGTCCATGCGGGCGTGCATGGGGAGTGTCTTTCGTGCTCACACAGCAACGCGTCGTGGCCGCGCCGTTCCGGCGCCTGGCCGCCTTTTCCTGCTTCTCGATCGTCGCGGCCGGCGTGCAGGCCGCAGAGTCCCCTGAGCCGCTCGGGGCCAGCATCGTCACGGCCACGCGCACGGTCACCGAGATCGACGAGGTGCTCGCGCCGGTGATCGTGATCACGCGCGAGGAGCTGGAGCGTTCCCTCGCGCCCGACATCGCGAGCCTGCTGCGCTTTCACGCCGGCATCGACATCGGCCGCAACGGCGGTCCCGGGCAGCTCAGCTCGGTGTTCATCCGCGGCACGGACAGCAATCACACCACGGTGCTGGTCGACGGCGTGCGCATCAATCCGGGCACCATCGGCGGAGCGCAGATCCAGAACCTCGTGCCCGAATCGATCGAGCGCATCGAGATCGTCAAGGGTCCGCGCTCCACGCTGTACGGCACGGACGCGATCGGCGGCGTGATCAACGTGATCACGCGCAACTACGCCGGCACCGAGATGAACGCGAGCGTCGGCTACGGCAGTTTCGACACGCGGCAGGCGACCTTCGCGGGCGGCATCGGCGGCGCGGCGGGCGACGTGGCGATCAGCGGCTCCTGGCTCGAGAGCGAGGGATTTCCGCCGCGCGCCAGCAGTGATACGGATCGCGGCTACGACAATTCCTCGGTCACGCTGAAAGCGCGCACGCACCTGGGACCGGTCGAGGTCGGCGTGCGCGGCTGGACCTCGAGCGGCAACACGCAGTATCTCGATTTCTCCGTGCTGCCGGTGGAGCAGGACTACGAGAACAACGCGCTGGCCCTCGAAGCCGCGGTGCGACCCACCGAGCGGTGGCTGTCGCGGTTCACCGTGAGCCGCATCGAGGACGAGATCGAGCAGTTGCAGCCACCGTTCGAGGGTGCGCCGAACGATCTCGTGCGCACACGGCGCAACGCGTTCGACTGGCAGAACGACCTGCAGCTCGGCGAGAGCAACATCCTCACGGCCGGCTTTTTGCTCACGCGCGAGGACACGGAGGAGATGTCTTTCGGCGCCGGCTACGACGAGAGCACCGACGTCGACATGGTGTTCCTGCAGGACCGGCTGGACGCGGGCCGGCACAACCTGCTGCTGGCGTTCGCCGCTCTCGATCACGAGACCTTCGGCCGTGAGAACACATGGAACGTCGACTACGGCCTGGATTTCGGCCCGGCGACGCGCCTCGTGGCCTCCGCCGGCACCGCGTTCCGCGCGCCGGACAGCACCGACCGCTTCGGCTTCGGCGGCAACCCGGACCTCGATCCGGAGCGCTCGCGCAATTACGAGCTGGCGCTGCGCCATCTCATCGGCGAGCGGCACCAGCTGGGACTGAGCGTGTTCCGCAACGACATCGACGACCTGATCCAGTTCGTGGTCACCGATCCGCAGACCTTCGAGGGTCAGAACTTCAACGTCGAGGAAGCGCGCATCGAAGGCGTGGAGCTCACCTACGAGTACGCCGGCGAGAACTGGCGCGCGCGCGTGGAAGGCAGCCTCCAGGATCCGCGCAACCGCACCGACGATTCGCGGCTGATCCGCCGCACGCGCGAGAGCGTGACGATTTCGCTGGTGAAGACGTTCGGCCCGGTCGAACTGGGACTCGACAGCCTCACGGCGGGCAAGCGCAAGGACTTCGGCGGTGTGACGCTCGACAGCTACACGCTGCTCAACGCCACCGCGCGCTGGTTCGTGACCGATGCGTGGACCGTGCAGGCGAGCCTGGAGAACGCGCTCGACGAGCAGTACGAGCTGGCCAACGGCTTCAACACGGCCGACCGGAGCCTCTTGGTCGCGACGCGCGTGAGTTTCAGGTGACAGCCGCCGCGGAGCACGCAGAGATCTCTGCGTGCTCTGCGGTTACAATCCCTTTCATGGGGCACCGGCTCAGCAAGATCTATACGCGCACGGGCGACGACGGCACGACCGGCCTGGGCGACGGCTCGCGCACTCCGAAAGAGAGTGCGCGGGTGGAGGCCTATGGGACGGTGGACGAAACCAACAGCGTCGTCGGCATGATCCTGGCGGTGCCGAAGCTGCCGAAAGCGGTCGTCGCCTGCCTCACGGAAGTGCAGCACGATCTGTTCGATCTGGGCGGTGAGCTGTGCATCCCCGGCCATCGCGCCATCACCGCCGAGTTCGTCACGCGCCTGGAAACGACGCTCGATGCCTTCAACGAGAAACTGCCGCCGCTGAAGGAGTTCATCCTGCCGGGCGGCGGACCTGCAACGGCGGCCTGTCACCTGGCGCGCACGGTGTGCCGCCGCGCCGAGCGCCGCGTCTGGAGCCTGGCGCGCGCCGAGAGCGTCGCGCCCGAGGTCACGCAGTACCTGAATCGCCTCTCGGATCTGCTGTTCGTGCTGGCGCGCGTCCTGGCGCGGCACGAACGCGGTGCGGAGGTGCTGTGGAAGCGCGGGCGAGGCGCAACCGCGACGAAGCCCGTTGCAACGAAGCGGCGCAAGGGCGCATCCAAGCCCTGAGAGCGGTCGCCCGACCGGCCGCAAGGGAGTCTCCGATGATGCGAATCCTGGTGAGCGCCGCCGCGCTCTGGCTCGGCGTGCTTGCGACCGGCGCGACGCCGGCTGCGGAGCCGGCGTCCGATGCGAAGGTCCTCGTCGTCGCAACCTATCACTTCGCCAATCCCGGTCTGGATCAGCACAACGTCAAGGCCGACGATGTGCTGACGCCCGGGCGCCAGCGCGAGATCGAGGCGATCGCGCGGAGCCTGGCCGGCTTCAAGCCGACGTTCGTGGGCGTGGAGTGGCCCGCGAAGATCGTCGAGGAGCGCTATCCGAAGTACCGCGACGGAACGCTCCCGGCCTCGCGCAACGAAGTCGTGCAACTCGGTTTCAGGCTCGCGCAGCAGGCCGGCCTTGCGCGGGTATACGGCCTGGACGTGCCGGGAGATTTTCCGTTCGACGCGGTGCAGAAATGGGCGCAGGCCAACGGCCGGATGGCGACGATCGAGCGGCTCATGGCCGAGGGCGAGCGCGAAACGGCCAAGGTCACGGCGATGCAGGATCAGGGCACCATCGGCGACATCCTGCGCTACATGAACGAGCCCGGCTCGATCGCGCGGAACCACTCGTTCTATCCGACGATGCTGCTGTTCGGCAGCGGCGAGGAGCAGCCGGGCGTGACGCTGCTCTCTGCCTGGTACACCCGCAACCTGGCGATGTGCGCGCGGCTGTTGCAGGCGCTCCAGCCGGGCGACCGCGCCGTGGTGTTCTTCGGACAGGGGCACGTCTACCTGATCAGCCAATGCCTGGACGAAGCACCGGGCGTGGAGCGCGTGGACGCGCTCGCGTACCTGCCGAAATAGA
>DASTQG010000308.1:0-2025 GCA_035761885.1 Steroidobacteraceae bacterium
GGTCGCGTCGCTGAGCCACCCCGGCATTCTCTCGATCTATGAGCTGGCGATCGCCGACGGCATCCCGTTCGCGGTGATGGAGCTGCTCGAAGGCCGCAACCTTCGCGAGCGGATCTCGAAGGGACCGCTGCCGTGGCGCGAGGCCGTCGACATCGCCGCCGCCATTGCCGACGGCCTGGCAGCCGCGCACGCCAAGGGAATCGTGCACCGCGACCTGAAGCCGGAGAACGTCTTCCTGACCAGCGACAGCCACGTCAAGATTCTCGACTTCGGTCTCGCCCTCCAGCGCCTCGACGTCGCGGGGCCCGATGGACCGACCATCGCCCGGACGGCGCAGGGAATGGTGCTCGGCACGTTCGGATACATGTCGCCGGAGCAGGTCACTGGCGAGACCGTTGACGGCCGGACCGACGTGTTCGCCCTCGGCTGCCTGCTCTACGAGATGCTCACCGGCGGCCAGCTGTTCACGGGCACGACGCCGCAGGAGATCATCGCGCGGCTGCTGCACGATTCGGCGCCGGACCTTTCGAGCTTCGATCCATTGGCGCCGCAGGAGCTGCGCGCGGTAGTCTCCCGGGCCGTGCAGCGCGATCCCGTGCGGAGGTTCGCCTCGGCGCAGGACATGGGTGGCGCACTGCGCGCGCTGCTCTCGGGCTCCGCGGTCCACATGCCCCGCGCCTCGCGGACGCGCGGCAAGTCGCTCGCGGTGCTGCCCTTCGTCAACGCCGCCGGTGCGGAGCTCGATTACCTGGCCGACGGCATCACCGAGAGCATCATCAACAGCCTCTCGCAGCTCGGCACCATCCGCGTCGTGCCGCGCAGCCTCGTGTTCCGCTACCGCGGCCTCCAGGCGGACCCGGCGACGGTTGGCGCAGCGTTGAACGTCCGCTCCATCCTGACCGGCCGGGTCACGAAACATGGCGACGTCCTGAACATCCAGGCCGAGCTCGTCGACACCACCAGCGAATCGCAGCTCTGGGGCGAGCAGTTCCGCCAGCACACGTCCGACCTGATGACGGTGCAGGAAGAGATCGCCTGGCAGATCTCCGAAGCGCTCCGCCTCAAGTTGACAACGGCCCAGAAGAAGCAGCTCCGCAAGCGATCGACGGTGAATCCAGACGCTTACCAGGCGTATCTTCGCGGGCGTCACCATTGGAATCAGTGGACGCCGGATGCGTTCCGCCGCGCGCTCGACGAGTTCCAGCGGGCCATCGACCTCGACCCGCTCTACGCCGTGGCCTACGCCGGGCTCGGCGATACCTACGGTGCGATGGCGTATTACGGGTTCGTCGACCCTCGGGCCGGCTTCGCGCAGTCGCATGCCGCCGCCAACCGCGCGCTGCAGCTCGACCCGGCCCTGCCCGAGGCCCATGTCACCCTCGCGCTCGGACATCTGTTCGCCGAGTGGAACTGGGATGCCGCCGAGGCCGCGCTGAAGCAGGCGCTCGCGCTCAATCCGAAGCACGCCGGCGCGCACGCGGTCTATGCGCTCTATCTCTCGACGGCCGGACGCTTCTCCGAGTCGCTGCCGGAGGCACGCACGGCGCGCGACCTCGATCCGCTGTCGATCTTCAACAACATCGGCGTCGCCTGGGCCCACCATTTCGCCGGCCGCCACCGCGATGCGATCCACGAGGCGCTTCGCATCCGCGACCTGGTGCCGGGATTCGAAGAGGCCGGGAACATCCTGATGGGCTCGTACGAGCTGCTCGAGCGCTTCGAGGACGCCGCGCAGCTGGCCAGCGAGCAGCGCTGCTGGGGCCTGACCCTCGATGGCACGAAGCTGCGCGACGCGTTTCGCAGTGGAGGCGCCGAGGGCTACTGGCGCGCGCGTCTCACGCTGATGCGCGAAGCCCTGACCGGCGTCACGACACCAGCCGTGAACTTCGGCCTCGCCATCACCCACTTGCACCTCGGCGAGATCGATCCGGCGATCGACGCGCTCGAGGCGATGGTCGAGGCGCACGTCGGCGGCTCCGTCTTCATCGCAGTGGACCCGACGCTGCGCACGCTGCGCGGCAACCC
>DASTQG010000309.1:0-3672 GCA_035761885.1 Steroidobacteraceae bacterium
AGACCTGCGTGTGCGCGAACCGCCTGCTGGTGCAGGACGGCGTATACGAGGAATTCACCGGCAAGCTCGTCGATGCCGTGGCGATGCTGCGCGTCGGCGACGGACTCAAGGGCGTTACGGACCAGGGCCCGCTCATCGACATGAACGCGGTGGCGAAGGTCGAGGAGCACATTGCGGATGCGCTGGCGAAAGGCGCGAAGGTCGCGGCGGGCGGCAAGCGCCACGCGCTCGGCGGCAGTTTCTTCGAGCCGACGGTCCTCACCGGCGTCAAACCCGAGATGATGGTCGCGCGCGAGGAGACGTTCGGCCCGGTGGCGCCGCTGTTCCGCTTCAAGACCGAAACCGAAGCGCTGCGCATGGCGAACGACACCGAGTTCGGCCTCGCGGCGTACTTCTATACGCGTGACCTGGCGCGCTCGTGGCGCGTGTCGGAAGGCCTGGAGTACGGCATCGTCGGCGTGAATACCGGCCTCATCAGCACGGAAGTCGCGCCGTTCGGCGGCATGAAGGAGTCCGGCACCGGCCGCGAGGGCTCGCGGTACGGCATCCTCGACTACACCGAGCTGAAGTACGTGTGCGTGGGTGGCGTTACGCAGTGATCCAGCCGAGCGAGACGCAAGTCCGCGAGAGCCGACCCCCGCTTTCCGATCGTTCCATCCTCACGCTGCTCGCTTTGATCAGCGCCACCGGGCCGGTGGCGCTGAACATCTACCTGCCGGCGCTGCCCTCGGTTCAGCAGGAGTTCGCCGCCAGCGTTCCCGATGTGCAGTGGAGCCTGAGCCTCGCGTTGATTGCGTACGCGAGCGGACTGCTGCTGTGCGGCCCGCTGTCGGACCGCTTCGGTCGTCGGCCGGTGCTCCTGGGGGGCATCGTTGTCTTCCTGGTCGGCGTGGTGATGTGTCTGGTCGCGGCGAGCCTGCAGTGGCTGGTCGCCGGGCGCTGCGTGCAGGCCATCGGCACCGCGGCGGGACTCATCGTCTCGCGTGCGATCGTCGCGGACCTCTATCCACGCGAAAAGATGGCAGGGATGATCGCCTCGCTCACGATGGTGATGGTGATAGGTCCCACCGTCGCGCCGTCGATCGGCGGCTGGCTGGTGGTGCAGTTCGGCTGGCGCAGCCTCTTCGTCTTCCTGCTGGGCGTGGGTGCCGCGATCCTGTGGGCGACGTGGCGCTACCTCCCCGAAACTCGCGGCGAACAAACGCACCCCGCCGGGCCGCGCGACCAGTGGCGCGCCGCGCGCGCGTTGCTGAGGCGGCCGCTGTTCGCGGGCTTCACCCTGCAGGGCGCGGTGATCTACGCCGTGTTCCTGGTGTTCATTTCCATCGCCCCGTACGTGATGGTCACGGGCCTCGGCCGTCCGCCCACCGAGTACGGCACGTACTACCTGCTGGTCGCGTTCGGCTACTTCATGGGCAACTGGGTGGTGACGCGTTTCGGCGTGCGCCTCGGCTCGCTTTCCCTCATGAACCAGGGCGTCGCGATTGCGACGGTGTCCACGCTGATTGCGCTTACGCTCCACCAGCTGGGGCTGGTGCATCCCGTCTGGATCTTCGTGCCGATGGGAATCCTGGCCTTCGGCCAGGGCATGGCACTGCCCAACGTCAACGCGAGCGCGGTCAGCCTCGCGCCGCAGAACGCAGGACTTGCTTCCAGCATCGTCGGCTTCACGCAGCAGATCGTCGGCGCGGTGTGCGTGCAGTGGATCGGCACCTACCCGGTCGACACGCCGCTGCCGATGCTCATCTTCTGCGCCGTGGCCTCGATCTTCGCGCTCGTGGTGCTGCGCACCTTCATGCAGCGCCGCTGAGCCGGCGCCTGCGGCGCCTTTTTGTCATGCCAGTGTCACGTTTATGGCCCGCGCCGGCCAATACCGGTAAGGTGCCTTGCCCTGATTCGGACGAGCGGCGCCCCGGAGCAGCGATGCCACGCTACGTGAATTCCCCTGAGCCACACGACCAGATGCCGCGCATCGGCGTGCTGGTCGTGAACACGGGAACTCCGGACGAGCCCACCCCCCGCGCCGTACGCCGCTTCCTCGCCCAGATGCTCGCGGATCCGCGCCTGGTGGAACTGCCGCGTGCGCTGTGGCTTCCGATCCTGCATGGCGTGGTCCTGCGCACGCGTCCGGCGCGCAGCGCGCGCGCGTACCGCAAGATCTGGACCGAGCACGGCTCGCCCCAGCTCGTGAACGGGCTCGGGATCGCGAAGGAACTGCGCGCGGCGCTCGAGCGCGTGATCGTCGGGCTCACCTCCGTCGAGCTCGGCATGCGTTACGGCAATCCCTCCATTCCCGCGGCGCTCGCGCGACTGCGCGACGCCGGTGCACAGCGCGTGCTGGTGCTGCCGCTGTTTCCGCAATACGCCGCGGTGACCACCGGCTCCATTTTCGATGCGGTGACCAGCGAGCTCAGCCGCTGGCGCTGGGTACCGGAGACGCGTTTCGTCAACGAGTATCACGCCGAGCCCGGATACATTGCCGCGCTGGGCGCGAGCGTGCGCGAGCACTGGCAGCAGCGCGGCCGCGGCGAGCACCTGGTGATGTCGTTCCACAGCATGCCGAAGAAATACTTCGAGCAGGGCGATCCGTATTTCTGCAAGTGCCAGAAGACCGCGCGCCTGCTCGCCGAAGAGCTCGGCCTGCGCGAGGGCGAATGGAGCCTCACGTTCCAGTCGCGCTTCGGCTTCCAGGAATGGCTGCGCCCGTACACCGACGACGTGGTGCGCGAGCTGGCGCGCTCCGGCGTGAAGCGGCTGGACGTCGTGTGCCCCGGCTTCTCGATGGATTGCCTGGAGTCGCTCGAGGAGATCGCGATCGCCGCGGCGCAGCACTTCCGCGAGTCGGGCGGCGAAGAGCTGCGCTACATCCCGGCGCTCAACGACCGCGCCGACCATGTCGCCTTTCTCGCGAAGCTGATCGCCGCACACTGCGCCGGCTGGGTGGAGACCTCGCTCACCTGGGCCGCGACCGATCACACCGCCGAGCGGCGCGAGGTCGGCGAACGCGTGCGTCGCGCGCAAGCGCGCTGAGAACGACAGCGCTGGCTCGTTAGAGCGCGCTCAGTCCGTCGTCGCCACCTGCGCACCCTCCGGCTGCAGCCAGCGCTGCAACCACGCGTGCACCTCGTTGTAGAAGAACCTGCTGTTCTCTCCCTTGAGCACCCAGTGATTCTCGTCGGGAAACACGACGAGGCGGCTCGGCACCTTCATGCGCTGCAGGACGCTCCAGTTCTCCAGTGAGTTGTTGAGCGGCACGCGGAAGTCCTGCTCCCCGACCGTCACCAGCATCGGCGTCTTGAAGCGCGCGGCGTAGCGGATCGGATTCTGCTTGCGCCACACCGAGCCCTGCTCCCACACCGGCCCGCCCTGGTTCACCTCGCGCGAGTAGATCACGTCGCTCGTGCCCCACTGCGATTCCAGGTTCACCAGGCCCGCGTGGCTGATGAGGCACTTGTAGCGCGTGGTCGAGGCCTGCAGCCAGTTGGCGAGGTGGCCGCCATAGCTCGCGCCTCCGGCGCACTGACGCGAGCCGTCGATGAAGTCATAGCGTGCGATCGCCTCGTCCATCCCCTGGTTGATCTCGTCTCCCGGCGTCGAGAGCGGATCGCCCTGGATGTTCTGCGCGAACTTCTCGCCGAATCCGGTCGAGCCGGTGTAGTTGGTCATGACCAG
>DASTQG010000310.1:0-8399 GCA_035761885.1 Steroidobacteraceae bacterium
TCGTGTCGATCGTCCTGACCTCCCTCGGGGCGGGGGGCACGACACGCGCGCAGGGGTTCGAGTCGATCGATCCGCAGCAGGTACTGCTGCGGGTGGATCCAGCCCCGCTCGATGGAAAGGCCGAGCCGCGCACGCTCGCTCAGGCGCTGACCCGCGCTCAGGCGTGGATCGACGAGGGACGGCGCAAGAGCGAGCCGCGCGGCTTCGGCCGCGCCGAGGCGCTGTTGGAGCGCTGGCATGCGCAGGGCGCCGCCAATGCGCAATGGCACGTGCTCAGCGCAGACATCCAGCAGTATCGACACGAGTTCGATCGCTCGCTCGCCTCGCTGGGGCGGGCTTTGGAGCTCGAACCTTCGAACGCACGGGCGTTGCTGATGCGTGCCGCCGTGCGACAGACCCGCGGCGAGTTCGATGCCGCACGAACCGATTGCAGCGCGTTGCTCGCGCAGGGGGAGGTGGCGCTCGGCTCGACGTGCCTGGCGCAGATCCTGGGTCTCACAGGGCGGCTCGCGCGCGCACGTGCACTCCTCGAACGACAAGCCAGGGACGATACGAGCACGGCGGAGATTCGCGTGTGGCGTCTCGGCGCCCTGGCCGACATGGCCGATCGTTCCGGCGACGTTGCGGCGGCGGAGCGCCACCTGAGACAGGCGCTGCAGATTCAGCCGCACGACCAGTACATCAGCCTCGCCCTGGTGGACCTGCTCCTGCTGCAAGGACGGCCTGCTGAAGTGGAGACACTCCTGAAATCATTGCCGCTGACCGAGGCGGTGCTGTTGCGGCGCGCGGAAGCGCTGCGCGCCGCGCCGCGGGCAAAAGAGGAAGCGCTCACTCATCTGCAGGCGCTACGCACGCAGGCGCGCCGGCGCGGCGAGGCGCTGGATCTGCGCGACGAGGTCCGATTGCAACGATTGCAGGGACGATCGTGCGAGGCGCTGAAAGCCGCACGAAGCAACTGGGCATCGCAGCGCGAGCCGCAGGATGTTCGTCTTCTGCTCGCCGCGGGCAACGAGTGCTACGATCCGGACGTCATCGAAGAAGTCAGGCGCTGGCTCGCGGCCACGCGCTACCAGGACATCCGCCTGCAAACCCTGCTCCGCACGGCGAGGCCATCGTGAGCCTCGCGCGCCGTATTGCCCCGGGCGCGATGATCCTGGGCCTTGCGACGGCTTCGCTCGCCTGGGCGCACACACTGGGCTCCAGCGAAGTCACCATCGACAGCGATTCGGGCAATCCGCAGGTCACGGTGCGCTGGGACATCGCCCTCATGGACCTGTACAGCGCGCTCGAGCTGGACGCCAACGCCGACGGCAACGTCACGGCTGGCGAGCTGCAGGCAGCGCAGCCGCAGATCGAAGCGCAGGTGTTGCCGCAGCTGCGCCTGTCGCGCGGCGGCGAGTCGTGCCGGCTCGCACTCTCGCAGTACGGGCTGGACGAGCGCATCGACGGCTTTCATGCATCGCTCGCCATCGCGGCGAGCTGCCCTGAACCCGGTGCGATCGCGCTCGACTATCAGTTCCTTTTCGACATCGATGCCTCGCACCGCGTCGTACTGCTCGTTCGCGAGGACGGGCGTGAATCCAGCATCGTGCTCACCCCGGAGCTGCGTCGCTGGCAGTCCGAGCGCGTCTCCGCGCTGGCGGCGTTCGCCTCGTTCGTGCGCGAAGGCGTGCGTCACATCTGGATCGGATACGACCACATCGCGTTCCTGCTGCTCCTGCTCCTGCCTGCGGTGCTGCGACCCGGCGAAGGTGGCTGGCGGGCAGCCGGCGACTGGCGCGAGGTCGCCTGGCGGATCTTTCGCATCGTCACGGCGTTCACCCTCGCGCATTCCATCACGCTCACGCTGGCAACGCTCGGGATCCTGACGTTGCCGGCGCGACCCGTGGAGATCGCGATCGCGGCCTCGGTGGTCGTGGCCGGACTGATGAACCTGGTACCGGCGCTGACCGAACGCGCGGCGCTGATCGCCTTCGCTTTCGGCCTGGTCCACGGCTTCGGCTTCGCGAACGTGCTGGCCGAGCTCGGCCTGCGCGAGGGTGCGATGGCTGCATCGCTCGCCGGCTTCAATGTGGGCGTTGAGCTCGGGCAGCTCGCCATCGTGCTGGTACTGCTGCCGCTGATCTTTCGCGCCCGGAACGCGGAGTTCTACCGCCGCAGGTTCCTGCCGGCCGCTTCGATGGGCACGGCGTTGCTCGCGCTGGGCTGGCTTCTGCAGCGCACCGGCTGACACGCATTGGCAAAGAGGGAGAGACGATGGGCACTCGCAGAGGAAAGCTCGCGGATCCCGCGAAGCTCGGTGTCGCGGTCGCGCTGGCATTGGCCGCGAATGGAGCAGCACAGGCGGGTGGCGTGCCCGCCGTCGAGCTGGGCGAGATCCAGGTGAATGCCGCACGCCTGCTCGGTGCGCCGCTGTCCGCGAGCCAGGGTACGGTCACGCGTCAGCAGCTCGAGCATCGGCCCATGCTGCGCGTGGGCGAGATGCTCGAGACCGTGCCAGGCCTCATCGTCACGCAGCACAGCGGCAGCGGCAAGGCGAACCAGTACTTTCTGCGCGGTTTCAACCTCGATCACGGCACCGACTTCGCAACCAGCGTCGACGGCGTCCCGGTCAACATGCCTACGCACGCGCACGGCCAGGGCTACACGGACGTGAGTTTCGTGATTCCCGAGCTGGTGGAGTCGATCGAGTACCGCAAGGGGACCTACTACGCTGAAGAGGGCAACTTCTCCGCGGCGGGCGCCGCGCGCATGCGCTACGCGCGCACGCTGGAGCGCGGCGTCGCCGAGTTCGCCGGCGGCGAGGACGCGTTCCGTCGCGCGCTCATTGCCGACTCCGCCGCCCTTGGTGGCGGCGACCTGCTGTACGCGGTGGATCACACGCGCACCGACGGGCCCTGGGTCCTCGCCGAGGACCTGCGGCGCACCAACGCACTGCTGCGCTATTCCTTCGGCGGGGAAGACAACGTGCTGTCGTTGACCGCAACGGCGTACGACGGCGAGTGGCAGTCGACGGACCAGGTGCCGCAGCGCGCGATCGGGGCCGGCCTGATCGAGCGCCTGGGCTTCATCGACGGCTCCGACGGCGGCGCATCGCGGCGCTACAGTGTGGCACTCAACTGGGATCGCGACGCGGGCGAGAATCGCTGGCGCGCGGTCGCGTATGCGGTGGACTACCGGCTCGACCTGTTCTCCAATTTCACCTACTTCACCGACGAGACCTCCGGCGACCAGTTCGAGCAGTTCGACGACCGGCGCGTCCATGGTGGCAGCGTGGCATTCGAGCGCGCGCTGGGCCTTGCCGGGTTCGAAGGCGAGCTGCACGCCGGCGCTGACTTGCGTTACGACGACATCGCCAAGGTGGGCCTGTATCGCACGGTCGAGCGCGAGCGCATCGGTACGATGCGCGAGGATGCGGTGGAGCAGCTCAGTATCGGTGCGTACGTCAGCCAGCGAATCGAATGGAGCGGGCGCTTCAGCACGACGTTCGGCCTGCGCGCCGACCGTTTCGACTTCGACGTCAACAGCGATCTCGCTCTCAACAGCGGCAGTGCGCACGACAGCATCGCGAGCCCGAAGTTGGCGGCGAGCTTTCGGCCCACCGATGACAGCGAGCTGTTTGCGAACTACGGACGCGGGTTTCACAGCAACGATGCGCGCGGGACGACGATTCGCGTGGATCCGGTGGATGGCGTGACGCCCGCCGAGCGCGTCAGCCCGCTCGTTGCCGCCACGGGCGCGGAGATCGGCGCGCGCGCCGTGATCCTGCCGGGCCTGCAGGTGGCCGGCTCGCTCTGGGGCCTGGAGCTGGATTCCGAGCTGCTCTTCATCGGCGACGGGGGTTCAACGCAGGCCAATCGCGCCAGCCGTCGCCGGGGAGTCGAGCTGTCGGTCTACTGGCAGCCCCAGGACTGGCTCATCGTCGATGCGGACCTCGCGTGGTCGCACGCGCGCTTCGATGAATTCGATCCTGCGGGCGACCGGATCCCGGGCGCCGTGGAACGGGTGGCATCGCTCGGTGCGGTCATCGACCACCCCAGCGGCTGGTTCGGCGGCGCGCGACTGCGCTACCTGGGCGAGGCGCCGTTGATCGAGGACAACAGCGTGCGCTCCGACCCCACGACGCTCGTGAACTTCGAGGCGGGTTACCGGTTTGGCAACCAGGTGAGCGTGCAGGTGTCGCTCCTGAACGCCTTCGACAGCGACGACAACGACATCACGTACTTCTACGAGAGTCGCTTGCAGGGCGAAGCGGACGTCGTCGAGGACATCCACTTGCACCCCGTGGAGCCGCGCACCGTGCGCGTGGGCGTAACCGCCCGATTCTGAAAGAGGATTGGCCACGAAAGGGCACCAGAATCACGAACAAAAAATAAACACCTGATCGTGTGAATCCAGGCGGCCGGTGGACGCGTATGGGTTCTAATGACCGTTGAAACCCACCCGCTGCAACCCGAACCGGTACTGGGGGTCGCCGTCGCGGCCGCCCTGTCCGATGCCGTGCGCCCGGCCGAGTTCGGGATCCGGCAGCGCGAGGTCCTGCGCGAACGCATCCTCACACGCATCAGCGCCGCGCCGCCCGGCACGTTCACCATCCGGGCCGCCGAAAGTCAGTGGCGGCGAATCTCAACTGGCGTCGAAATACGAATAGTACGTCGCGAGAAGGCGACCGGCCGGCAGACGGTAATGTTTCGCCTGCAGCCCGGGTCTGTAGTTGTGGCTCATGGTCACACCCAGGAAGAGGAGTGCCTCGTGCTCGAAGGGGAGATCGAGATCGGTGGTCACGTGCTTCGCAAAGGCGATTTGCACATCGCGCGTCCCGGCGCATGCCACGCGCCCATCACCACACGCGTGGGTGCGCTGCTGTGGGTCACCTCCGAAATTCCGCCGCCGCACTTCTCGCCGGCGTGAGTCGTATGAGTGCAGACCGGGCTTCGACGGCCGCTGAACAGCGCGTGCGCGTCGCGGCTGTGGAGGGGAGCGTCCCAGGGCTCGAGGAGCTGATGGCAGCGATCGTGGCGCGCAGAGATGCGGCCCTCGCGCAGATGTACGATCTCACCGCGTCCAAGCTCTACGGGCTCGCGCGGGCGATGCTCGGCAACGTCGCCGACGCCGAGGAAGTCGTCTGCGACGTCTTCGTGCAGGTCTGGCAGACGGCACAGAGCTTCGATGCGACGCGCGGCTCGGTGCTCGCGTGGCTGATGATGATCTGCCGCAGCCGCGCTCTGGATGTCCTGCGCCAGCGCAAGAGCCGGCGCGAGCAGGACACGCAGGAACTGCCGGAGCACGAGGAGTCGACGGACGCGAGCCCCGAGGACGTGCTCGCGCAGTTCCAGGAAGGCACCGCAGTGCATCACGCGCTCGCCCAGCTCACCCCGCTGCGCCGCCAGCTCGTCGGGCTCGCGTTCTTCAAGGGGATGAGTCATCAGGAGATCGCGGAGACGACCCGCTTGCCGGTCGGTACGGTGAAGTCACATCTGCGCCGCTCGCTGCTCGCCCTGCGCGAAGCATTGGACGGCTGAGCGTGCGCAAGATCCCCGACATCGAGAGCCTCACGCCCGAGGACGAGTCACTGCTCGGCGGCGCCGTGCAGCCGGCGGAGCTCTCCGCGGAGCAGCGCGATCGCATGCGCGAGCGCATTCTCAAGCGGGTGAAGGAGCCCGCGCCCGAGAACACCTACACGGTCCGCGCCGCGGAAGGCAGGTGGATCCGCACCAGCCCGATGTCCGAGATCAAGCTGGTGCGCCGCGACTGGAGCACGAACAACCAGAGCATGCTCGTGAGGCTCGCGCCCGGCGCGGAGGTCATCACGCATTCGCACACGCAGGAAGAAGAATGCGTGGTGCTCGAAGGCGAACTGGAGATCGGGGAGCACATCTTCCGCGCGGGCGACGTGCACGTCGCGCGGCCTGGTGCGGCGCACGTGGGCATGCGCACCAGGACGGGGTGCCTGCTCTACATCCGCTCGGAGATCCCGCCGGACGTAGAACGGTGCCGGGGTTGACTTATTGGCGATATTTGCCGGGGCGCAAATATCGCCAATAAGTCAACCCCGGCACCCTCTAGCCGGGCGGCGGTTCCTGTCCCGGGTTCGGGTCTTCCATCGGGAACGTCTGAGTCCCTGTGCCTTCCGTGACGGGCGGTTGCTGCGCTGGCGTCACGGTTTCCGACGGGGCAGCACCCGCCGGGGGTCCCGACGCGGTGCGCGTGGCGGTGTTCAGCTGGTCGACGAAGCGGCGCGCGGCGGGCGGCGGTTCGGGGGCGGTCGAGGCGAATATCTCCGTGGGCGTCACGTCGCGCACGCCGTAGAACGCGGCGTTCGCCTTGCGATCGATCGTGATCGCCGCGGCGTCGAGCGCGAGCCCGGCGAACAGGCCGCGCGTGCGTGAGTACGAATACACCTCGGCCTGGAAGTTCGGATCGGTCGCCGCCGACGTGGAGCGGCCCACGGGGCCCGCCGCGACCGAAGCATCCGCCCCCAGCGTGAGCTTGCCGTCCGTGATGCCCTCGATGCCGTCCTGCGACGTGAAGACCAGGATCACGTCGGCCTGCTGCACGCCGGCCTGCCAGCCGAAGCTGCCGCCGGCCAGCCGGATGAACACGGGATTGGTCCAGCCGCCCTGTTCGTTGCGCACCACCAGGACACCCTTGCCACCGCGACCACCCAGGCCCAGCCCGATCTTGACCACGCCGGGGATGACGGCGACGCCGTGCGCGCGTGCGAGCAACCAGTCCGGCACGTTCTGGTCGGGCATCGCCGCGATTTCCTCGAGCGTCTGAGTCGCGAGCAGCATGCGCGCTTCCTCGCGTTCCTGCGCAAGCGCGCCGGCGCCGAATGCGAGGCAGCCGAGCAGGAGCGACAGGAGACGTGACGCCAGAGTGTTCCGCATGTTCGATCCCCGCTGGTTGCTGTAGTGCTCTACTGCGACCCGGGGGCGCTGCCCCGGTTCCGCTGATTGCGGCGCATTGTACGGAATGCACGCGGCGAGCGCAGGCGGTGCGGCTACGCTTGGCTCAGATAACCGCCGTGGTCACGTCCGAGGGAGGGCGGGCAGGCGAGCCACTTCGGAACCGCGGCCGCGGATGCGAAGGAACGCGACAGCGCGCTCATGGGCGAGGTTGCGGGATTCCGCGCTCGCCTTCGGATCAGCGGCGAGCGTGCGGTAGCTCTGGATCAGCAGTCGCTCTGCCTCCACGTCCTGGCCCAGCATGTCGAGCGCCACCCCGAGCGCGCTTTGCGAACGCGCCGTGCGCCAGCTCGTGGCGCCGGTCTGCTTGGTGCAGATGGCGATCGCGGTGCGCAGGGATTCGGCTGCTTGGGCGGCCTTGCCCTGCGCGATCAGCGCCTCACCCAGCAGGTGGTGCGAAGAAGCGAAGTACATGTGATCGCGCGGCAACGAGGAGGCCTCGTAGATCGCCAGCGCGGTGGCGGCGTGGGCTTCGGCTTCGCCAGGCCTGCCGAGCTTCATCTTGAGGTTGCCGAGCGAGTCCTGCGAATAGCCCACGGTGACGTCGGAGCCCTTGTTGATCCCGGTCATCATGGCCACGGATTCGGTGACGAGGTCGACCGCCTCCTGGTAACGTCCCTGGTGCTCGCGCAGGCGCGCCTTGGCTTCCAGCATCTCCGCAACCCGCTGGCTCTGCTTGCCGAATGCCTGTCCTTGCAGCTCGATGGAATCGTTGATCAGCGGCTCGGCCTGCGTGAGCTTGCCCCGCATGAGATAGATCTGGCCCAGTGCCCCCAACGCGGTCGCATGGTCCGGATGGCCGGGCGCCCGCAGACGCTTGTAGATCTCCAGCGCCTCCTGCTGGTACTCCTCGGCGCGCGCCAGCTCGTCGTTCCACAACGCGAGCCCTGCAAGGTCACTCAGCGTGGAGCCCACTTCGTTGTGGTTGTTGCCGTACAAGGACCGATAGATGCCGAGGGCTTCCTTCAGCAGGGCCTCCGCCCGAGGCAGCTGGTTGAATTTCTCCTGTGCAAGGCGCGCCTGCCCGATCAGCACGCGGGCGATGTGCTCGTGCTCGCGGTGGCCGTAGTGCTGCACGTACAGCCGCAGCGCCTCGTCGTAGTTGTAGGACGCCTTGGTGGGTTCCTTCCCGCCGCCGCGCTGCGCCTCGGCGAGGTTGAAATAGTTGGTCGCCAGGACCAGGTCCTCGGCGCCGTCCTCGATGCGCATGGTCAGCGCCTTCTCGAGCAGCGGGATCGCCTTGTCGTCCACGTCCTGGCGGTGGTACGCGTAGCCGATCGCCTCGAGCATCTGCGCACGCGTCTCGCGCGTCTGGATCTGGGAGGCGTCGAGCTTTTCCGCTCCCTTGTCCAGGATCTTGCGGGCGGTGATCTCCTTGCCGTCCGTGGTGAACGGGTCGGCCGCGGCAAAGATGTCGGTCATGAAGCTCGC
>DASTQG010000311.1:0-9172 GCA_035761885.1 Steroidobacteraceae bacterium
CACTTAGGAGCGCGGTGCCGGGGTTGCGTTATTGGCGCAAGCACCCACATCGAAGGTGATGCAAACGCGGCGCCGGTTCCTGCTAACGCGGTCGTTCCTCGATCGTCGCGGACATGCGGAACGGCCGGCCGGCGCGCAGCCCGCGCAGTTCCACGACCTGGCCGGGCGCCATGGTCGCAACCGTCGCCAGCGCCTGCGGGCCACCGGTGAGCTGCGACTCTCCGATGTGCGTGAGCACGTCGCCGGGTTTCAGACCTGCGCGGTGCGCGGGGCTGTCGGAATACAGGTTCAGCACCAGTACCCCGGTGCCCGGCGCGAGGCCCAGCGCGCGCGCCTGCGACGCGGGCAGATCCTCGGGCAGCACGCCCAGCCAGCCGCGGATGACGCGGCCGTTTTGCACGATTTCCTCGGTGACCCCGCGCACCAGGTTCACCGGGATCGCGAAGCCGATGCCCTCGATGCCCGCGGTGCGCGAGAACACGGCCGTGTTGATGCCGACCAGCTCGCCCTCGACGTTGACCAGCGCTCCGCCCGAGTTGCCGACGTTGATCGCGGCGTCGGTCTGGATGAAATCCTCGAACGCGTTGAGCCGCAGCCCGCGTCCGGTGGCGCTCACGATGCCCTGGGTCACCGTCTGGCTGAGGCCGACCGGATTGCCGATCGCCAGCACGACGTCGCCCACGCGCAGCGTGTCCGAGCGGCCCAGGCGGATAGTGGGCAGATCGTCCAGGTCGATCTGCAACACCGCCAGATCGGTATCGCGGTCGCGGCCGGAGACGCGCGCCTGCGCAATCCGCCCATCGGACAGCTCGACCATGATAGCGGCCCCGTCGGGTACGACATGATCGTTGGTGACGATGCGGCCGCTCGCGTCGATGATCACGCCCGAGCCGAGGCTGCGCTCGATACGTTCGCGATACAGCGGCCAGTCTCCCCCCATGTAGCTCTCGATGGGGGAGCGCGGAGTCTGGTCGAGCACGCGCCGGGCCGTATAGATGTTCACGACCGCCGGGGCGCTGCGAGCAACGGCCGACGCATAGGACGCCGGGCCCGGCGGTGTGGCGGCGGCCGCGGCCCGGTCGAGGCTGCGGGCACGCATCAGGTCGGGCCGGAACAGGAGCACCACGAACGCGAGTGCCAGCCCCAGGACGGTGAATCGCAGCAGGAATACCAGCAGGTTCTTCAGGGCGGGCATGCGAGCGGATCGGTGGCGGACGGTACGGCCGGCGTCCCGGGAGCGGCGGGGGTTTTGTGTATAATGCCGCGCTTCCTGAGGATCCGAAACACATCCGGCGTTCGCCGCCGGATGCTCAGCACGCGCGGCGACGCGAACAACGATCGTTGGACTTGAGGGAGAGTGGATGAGCGAAGAGGTTGACCAGGGCCGGCGCAAATTCCTGACGCAGGCCACCATTGCCACGGGCGCCGTCGGCGCCGCATTCGCCGCAGTACCTTTCGTCGCATCGTGGACGCCGAGCGCCCGCGCCAAGGCCCTCGGCGCGCCGGTCGAAGTGGACCTGTCGGTGCTCGAGCCCGGCATGATGACGACCGTGCAGTGGCGACGTCAGCCGGTGTGGGTGGTACGCCGCACCCGTGACATGCTGGAACGCCTCCCCACCAACGATCCGCAGCTCAAGGACCCGGAGTCCGAGAGCTCCGAGCAGCCCGACTACGCGCGCAACGAGTTCCGTTCGCGCAATCCCGAGTACCTGGTGCTGGTCAGCACCTGCACGCACCTGGGCTGCCTCCCCAAGCAGCGTTTCCAGGTCGGCGTGGGCGAGGGCGGCCCGGGCTGGCCGGGCGGTTTCTTCTGCGTCTGCCACGGCTCCAAGTTCGACCTGGCCGGCCGCGTGTTCGAAGGCTCGCCCGCCGCGAGCAACCTGCGCGTGCCGCCGTACGACTTCATCGACGAGAAGACTATTCTCATTGGCGCCGACGAGGCTCCGAAGCAGGGAGTAGCCTGATGGCCGGCGAGACCACGACCAAGAACGGCCTTTACGGCTGGATCCAGGCCCGCTTCCCCGTCGACCAGTTCGTCCGCTCGCAGCTCACCGAGTACTACGCGCCGAAGAACTTCAACTTCTGGTACTACTTCGGCGTCCTCGCGCTGGTCGTGCTGGTGCTGCAGATCGTCACGGGCATCTTCCTGACGATGAACTACAAGCCCTCGGAGGCCGACGCGTTCGCGTCCGTCGAGTACATCATGCGCGAGGTCAGCTGGGGCTGGCTGCTGCGCTACCTGCACTCCACCGGCGCCTCGGCGTTCTTCATCGTCATCTACCTGCACATGTACCGCGCGCTGCTGTACGGCTCGTACAAGGGCCCGCGCGAGCTGATCTGGATCTTCGGCATGCTGATCTACGCGGCGCTGATGGCCGAAGCGTTCTTCGGCTACGTGCTGCCCTGGGGCAACATGTCGTTCTGGGGCGCGCAGGTGATCGTGTCGCTGTTCGGCGCGATCCCGGGAATCGGCGAATCGCTGGTGGAGTGGATCCGCGGCGACTACAGCATCTCCGACATCACGCTCAACCGCTTCTTCGCCCTGCACGTGGTCGCGTTGCCGCTGGTGCTGCTGCTGCTCGTGGTGGCGCACCTGGTGGCGTTGCGCGAGGTCGGCAGCAACAATCCCGACGGCGTCGAGATCAAGAAGCTGACCGACCGCGACGGCAAGCCGCTCGACGGCATCCCGTTCCATCCGTACTACACGTACAAGGACACGGTGGCGGTCGGTGTGTTCCTGATACTGTTCTCGATCGTGGTGTTCTTCGCGCCGACCTTCGGCGGGCTGTTCCTCGAGCCGCCGAACTTCGAGCCGGCGAACCCGCTCAACACGCCCGAGCACATCGCGCCCGTGTGGTATTTCACGCCGTACTACGCGATCCTGCGCGCCGTGCCCGACAAGCTCACGGGCGCCGCGCTCATGGGCGCCGCCGTGATCCTCTTCTTCTTTCTGCCGTGGCTGGATCGCTGCAAGGTGAAGTCGATCCGCTACCGCGGCACGATCTACAAGCTGGCGCTCGCGGCGTTCACGGTGAGCTTCATCGCCCTCGGCTGGCTGGGCCTGCTGCCCGCCGACGGCGTCTACGTGCTGCTGGCGCGCATCTTCACCATCATCTACTTCGCGTTCTTCCTGCTGATGCCCATCTACACCAGGTACGAGAAGACCAAGCCTGTGCCCGAGCGGGTGACTTCCCATGCATAAGGCCATGCGCGCTGCGTTCCTCATGGTGCTCGCGCTGGGCAGCGGCGCGGTGGTCGCGTCCACCGCGGGCGGCTCGGAAAGCTGGCGGCAGTGGAAGGCGGACAACGACATTCGCAGCGCCGCCTCCCTGCAGCGCGGCGCGCGCAACTTCGTGAACTACTGCCTCGGCTGCCATTCCCTGCAGTACATCCGCTACAACCGCATCGCCGAGGACCTCGGCATGACGGAGGAGCAGGTCAAGGCCAACCTCATGTTCACCGGCGAGCGCTGGTTCGATCCGGTGTTGAGCCCGATGCCGGCGAAGGACGCGGAGACCTGGTTCGGCCGCGCGCCGCCCGACCTGTCGCTGATCGCGCGCTCCAGGGGCCCGGACTACGTGTTCCAGTTCCTGAAGACCTTCTACGTCGACGAGAGCCGCGCGGCGACCACGGGCGTGAACAACCTCGCGCTCGAAGGCGCCGCGATGCCGCACGTGCTGGCGGACCTGCAGGGCGTGCAGAAGGCCGTGTTCGTGCTCGAGAAGCACGCCGCGGGCGAAGGCGAGCAGATGGTGCGGCGCTTCGAGAAGTTCGAGATGGTCAAGCCGGGCAGGCTCGAGCCGGCCGAGTACGACGAGTTCGTGCGCGACACCGTGAACTTCCTCGACTACGTCGCCGAGCCGATCCGCCTCAAGCGCGAGCGCCTGGGGATCTGGGTGATCGCGTTCCTGCTGGTGTTCACGGGCTTCGCCTACGCACTCAAGAAAGAGATCTGGAAGGACGTCCACTGAACGCAGGCCGGACACGCGGTAACCCCGCCGAGCCGTGGGAGATGAACGTGGTGTCCAGCCGCCGCTCCGTGATGACGCTGTTCTCGTCGGCGCACGACGCGTTCAGCCATCGCACGCGGCTGGTGCTCGCCGAGAAGGGCATCAACATCGACATCGTCAACGTCGAGCCGGGCGCGCTGCCCGAGGACCTGCTCGACCTGAATCCCTACCACAGCGTGCCGACGCTGGTGGATCGCGACCTCGTGCTGTACGACTCGCGCGTGATCATCGAGTACCTCGATGAGCGCTTCCCGCACCCGCCGCTCATGCCGGTGGATCCGGTGTCGCGCGCCCACTTCCGGCTCGCGCTGTATCGCATCGAACGCGACTGGTACGGCCTCGCGCAGCAGATCGAGCAGGAAGTGGACAAGAAGCAGGCGGTGCGCCTGAAGAAGATCCTGCGCGACAGCATCCTCGCCAGCAGCGAGGTGTTTCGCGCCAAGCCTTTCTTCCTGAGCGACGAGTTCTCGCTGGTGGATGCCAGCATCGCGCCGATCCTGTGGCGCCTGCCGTACTTCGGCATCGACCTCGCGCCGCAGGGCGCCTCGGTCCTCAAGTACGCCAATCACCTGTTCTCGCGCACCTCCTTCCGCGAAAGCCTTTCCGAAGCGGAACAGGACATGCGTCCACTATAGGGCCCATGAGCGTCAAGCCTCCCGTTTCGCGCCGACCGTACCTGCTGCGCGCGATGCACGAGTGGATCAGCGACAGCGAGCAGACCCCGCACATCGTCGTGGACGCCGAGCAGCCGCAGGTCGACGTGCCGCGCCAGTACGTGAAGGACGGCAAGATCATCCTCAACGTGAGCCACTCCGCCACCAGCGCGCTGGTCATCGGCAACGAGTGGGTCGAGTTCAGCGCGCGCTTCGCGGGCGTGACGCGCGTCGTGCGCGTGCCGGTGCGCGCGGTGCTCGGCATCTACGCGCGCGAGACCGGGCAGGGAATGATCTTCAATGAAAGCGACATCACGCCAGATCCGCCCGGCGGCAAGCCGCCCGCGGGACCTGCGCCCGAGGAAAACAAGCGGCCGCACCTGAAGGTCGTCAAGTAGGCGTGAAGAAGATGAACCACAGAGAGCACAGAGGGCACAGGTGAGGACACCTGAACGCTTCCAAACCCTCTTCTTTACCGATGCCTTCTTCTCTGTGCCCTCTGTGATCTCTGTGGTTGCCTTCCTCTGGCTGCAAGTTACGGCGGCGCTTCGAACGCCGCGCGACTCCATTCGACCCTGGTTTCGACGCCTTCCCCGGCGTCGGCGCATCGATCCAGGGTCACGACGTCGAAGCGCACCGGCAGGCGCGCGAGCGCCCGGTGCGTCATCAGCAGATGCTGCGCGGCGCGCACGATGCGGCGCTTCTTGCCGCCGTGAATGCTGGCCCGCGCACCGCCGAATCGCGATGCGCGGCGCATGCGCACCTCCACGATGACGAGCGTGCCGCGCTCGCGCATGACGAGGTCCAGTTCGCCCACGCGGCAGCGGTAGTTCTCGCACACGAGCTCGAGTCCATGCGCGGTCAGGTGACGGCGCGCGATTCCCTCGGCCTGCGCGCCCAGGGCCTGGCGATCCATGCCGGCGACGTCTCCCTGGCAATGCGCCCTTCAGCGCGGCGTGGTCGTGACTGGCGCCGGCGCAGGCGCGCTGGCGAGCAGGCGCGGCGGCCCGTCGCGGATCTGCGCCCAGTTGAGCTCGCGGCGCACGCGGCCCTCGTTGTCGATCGTGAGCCGGCCAGTCGCGCCGCCGATCGCACTGCTCACGCCGCGCATGCCGCTGCGCAAGGCCGGGATGAGCCGGTATGCATCGAAGCCGAACGCGTACAGCCTGCCGCGGCGCGAGGCGCGCGCCGGCCACGCCTGGCGGACCGCTTCGCGCAGCTCTTCGGTCACCGCATCGCTGCTGATCATCCAGGGCATGTCGGGGAACATCACGCCGTCCAGGTCGACGTTCGCCGCCTCGTCCGGCTCGAACGCATCGGAGGTCGTGTACATCGGCACGTCGCCCGCGTAGTGAAAGCGCAGCTGCGGACGGATCAGGCGACCCTGCGAAGGCTGCGCCGCGACGAAGATGAACTGCACGTCGCCGCGCCGTCGCGGCTGGAACTCGAGCTTGCCGAGCACGCCGCTCAGGCGCGCGTGCCGCTCACGGCTGTCCGAGAGCCGCAGCAGTTGCAGGATCACCCCGCTGTGATCGCTCTCCTCGCTGTTGTAGATGCCGCGCGAGATCACTTCTCCGCCGAGCGTCTGCAACTCCTCGGTGAACGCCGCAGCGAGGCGGCTGCCCCAGTCGCCGGTCGGCACGAGAACGACGCCGCGTGTGCGTCCGTCGGCAACGACGCGCCGCGCGACCTCGCGCGCCTCGTCCTCGGGCGAGAGCGCGAACTGGAAGAAATTCTGTGCCGTCGTCTGACCGTCCGGCAGGAAGTTCAATGCCAGCAGCGGCACGCGGCCATCGCTCGCGGTGGCGGCGGCCGCGACTTCGTCCTTGGTGAGCGGACCGACGACGAACTGCGCGCCGTCGGCGAGCGCGCGCTGAAAGGCCGCGTCGAAGCCTTCGCCTTCGACGTCGTACACGCGCACGCGCGGGCGTTGCGACGCGTCGTGCTGGTAGTACGCGGACAGGAAGCCGTCACGCACCGCGGTTCCCGCCGCCTGCTGGCGTCCGCTGAGCGGCAGCAGCAGCGCGATCTGCGCCGGATATTCCAGCGTGACCGAAGATGCGCGCAGCGCTTCATCGAGCACCGAACTGTTGGCGGGATGCAGTGGATAGCGCTTGCGCCACTCGCGCACGGCAGCCGCGGCTCCCAGCGGGTTGCGGTCCAGCTCGTTGAGTACGCCGCCGAATTCCAGCCAGCCGGCGAGCAGCAGCTCGGTGCCGGGCGGCGGCTTGAGTGGGACGCCGCGCGCGGCGGCCGCGCGCAGATTGTCCGCGAGCTCCTGGCGATTGGCCGCGATCGCTTCGTTGCCCGAGAGCCAGCGTTCGCGCTGCAGGAACGAGCGCGCGCCTTCCACGGCATTGCCGCGCGCGAACTGCGCGCGGCCCTGCACCTGCAGTCCACGCGCACTCTGCTGCGGCGTCGAGGGCGGCGGCAGCTCGCGCAGGATCTGCAGCGCGCGATCCGGCTGGTTCGCGGCGATGGCGACTTCGGCGAGCAGCAACGAACGCTCTCGATCGCGCTCCGCGCCGAGGCCTGTGCCGAGCGCATTGAGCACGCGCTCGGCCTGCGCGCGATCGCCGGCCGCCAGCCATTCGCGCGCCGCGCGCAGGCTGTAATCGGTGCTCGCCGGCGGCGTGCTCGCCGCGGCCAGGCGATCGAACATCTGCGCGGCGGCCCGGTGGTCGCCTTCGCGCGCCAGCTTTTCCGCGGCCTGCGCGTCGGGCGCGCGCTCCGCCGGCGGGCGCACGCCGGCGCCCGGACATCCCGCGAGTGCGAGCGTCACCGCGATCAGCGTCGCGGCGCGCGCGATGTCGCGCAGAATTCCTTGTTGCATAGGTCGTCGTTCTCCATGCACGATGCGCGGACCTTCGCGGGAAGGCCGGCCAGAAGGTCCAGTATAGTGGCGTCGAGACTCGAGCGTACGCGCGCAGGCTCTACCACGTCAGCCGCACAAAGCTCCGCGAACGACGCATCGGCCGCGGGCGCGCTGCACGTCGTTGCCACGCCCATCGGCAATCTCGGCGATCTCACGCCGCGCGCCCGCGAGGTTCTCGCCGGTGCCGCGCTGGTGCTCGCCGAGGACACGCGACGTACCGCGCAGCTGTTCTCCGCTTGCGGCATTTCCGCGCCGCTGGCCTCGGTGCATGAGCACAACGAGGCCGCGCGGGTTCCCGAAATCCTCGAGCGCCTGGGCCGCGGCGAGCAGCTCGCGCTGGTGAGCGATGCGGGCACGCCGCTGGTGAGCGACCCCGGATACCGCATCGTGCGCGCGGCCGCGCAGGCCGGCTTTCGCGTGCTTGCCGTACCTGGAGCCTGCGCCGCCGTCGCCGCGCTCAGCATCGCAGGGCTTGCGAGCGATCGCTTCCTTTTCGAGGGCTTTCTCCCCGCGAAGGACGCCGCGCGACGCACGCGCCTGCGCGAGCTTGCGATCCAGCAACAGACGCTCATTTTCTACGAGGCGCCGCAGCGCCTCGCGCGCACGCTGGAAGATCTCGCCGCGGCTTTCACGCCCGCGCGCGAGGCACTGGTCGCACGCGAGCTGACCAAGCTGTTCGAAACCGCGTACCGCGGGACGCTCGCCGAGCTGGCCCGGCGCGCCGGGCAGGATGCGGACATGCAGCGCGGAGAGATCGTGATCGTCGTGGCGGGTGCTGCAGAGCGCGAGCCGGACGACGGCGAAGCGCGCCGGGTGCTGGAAATACTGCTGCGCGAGCTGCCCGTACGACAGGCGGCGGATCTCGCTGCGCAACTCACCGGCACCGCTCCGAACCAGGCTTACAAGCTCGCGCTGCAGCTGTCCGGCCAGAGATAGACCGGTCCGCGAAGGTTGTATTGGCGCTTCTTTTCCCCTATTTTCCGCGCCGGAGTCGGCCAGACAGTCGCTGCACGCCTCGTGCGTGTGGAGGAAAGTCCGGGCTCCCAGGGCACGGTGCCAGGTAACGCCTGGGGGGCGCGAGCCCACGGAAAGTGCAACAGAAAGCAAACCGCCCAAGCGTACCGTCGGACCAGCGTCCTTCGGGACGACGGCAAGGGTGAAACGGTGCGGTAAGAGCGCACCGCGCCGGTGGCAACATTCGGCGGCACGGCAAACCCCACCTGGAGCAAGGCCAAATAGGAGAGCGGGCCGCGAAAGCGGCCATGTGCTGCCCGCACAGCTCTCGGGTAGGTCGCTCGAGCTGCGCGGCGACGCGCATGCCAGATGAATGACTGTCCCAGACAGAACCCGGCTTATCGGCCGGCTCTTGTTACGCGCAGGCGCGACGGTGGAAGGTCCCGGTTCGGAAAGCCGAACCGGGACCGAAAGCCGGGTGAATTGCTTGGAGAAAAAGGCCAGGGGAAGGTCGCGGCGGGCGCCCCGTGGTGGCAAGAATCCGCTCCATTTGTAGCCTTTCGCGATAACAAATGTCCCTCCATACCCCCTGATTGTTCTTACAGGGGCACCGCTGACAATTGCTGCGGCCGAAATTCCTTCAGTTTCAGCCTGAGCAAGCCTCGCTAAGTCATTGTTTG